>NZ_LZKF01000061.1:0-7931 GCF_001672665.1 Mycobacterium sp. E2238
GGCACTACGAGTCGGTCAGCGGGCTTTCCACCGAAAACATCGACTACTACCTGGTGCTGGCGAATTGGAAGCTCGGCATCGTGCTGGAAAAGACCTACGCTGCGGGAGTGAAGTCCGGGAAGGTCGACCCCAAGATCCAGGACGCCTTCGGGACGATGATCCCGCAGCTGATCGCCACGGCGGCCGAACTGACCAGGGGCCATTGAGATGGGTTATGCCGACCGGCTTTTCGATCTGACCGACCGGGTCGTGCTGATCACCGGCGGAAGCCGAGGACTGGGCCGCGAGATGGCGTTCGCCGCCGCGCGCTGCGGCGCCGACGTGGTGATCGCCAGCCGCAACATGGACAACTGCGTGAGCACGGCCAAAGAAATCGAGGCAGAAACCGGGCGCTCCGCTATGCCGTACCAGGTGCACGTCGGGCGCTGGGACCAACTCGACGGCCTGGTCGACGCGACCTACGACAGGTTCGGCAAGGTGGACACGCTGATCAACAACGCCGGCATGTCACCGCTGTACGACAAGCTGACCGACGTCACCGAGAAACTGTTCGACGCGGTTTTCAACCTCAACCTCAAAGGGCCGTTCCGGTTGTCGGCGTTGGTGGGCCAGCGGATGGTGGCGGCCGGCCGCGGGTCCATCATCAACGTGAGCACGGCCGGGTCGTTGCGCCCCACTCCTGACATCGTTCCCTACGCCGCCGCCAAGGCCGGGCTCAATGCCATGACCGAGGCGCTGGCGAAGGCGTTCGGGCCGGTGGTGCGGGTCAACACGCTGATGGCCGGCCCCTTCCTCACCGACGTGAGCAAAGCGTGGAATCTCGACGCCGCCCAGGGCACGCCGTTCAAGCACCTGGCGCTGCAGCGCGCCGGAGAACCGGCCGAAATCGTCGGGGCCGCACTGTTTCTGGCATCGGACGCCTCCAGTTTCACCACCGGTTCGATCCTGCGCGCCGACGGTGGAATTCCCTAGCGTGGCGAGCCGGGCGGCGGGTCGCCGCCAATAAAAGAGTAGGAGCATTCGAATGTCTTGGGACTTCTCCACCGAACCGGACTTCCAGCGGAAAATCGACTGGGTCCGCGACTTCGTCCGCGAAGAGGTCGAGCCGCTCGAGGTGCTGTTCCCGGGTTGCGAGTTTCTGCCACTGAATGAAGAACGCCGTCGCATCGTCGATCCGCTCAAGCAGCAGGTCCGCGACCAAGGCTTGTGGGCACCGCATCTGGGCCCCGAACTCGGGGGCCAGGGCTTCGGCGCGGTCAAGCTGACGTTGATCAACGAGATTTTGGGCCGCAGTCCCTGGGCGCCAATCGTTTTCGGTACGCAGGCGCCCGACACCGGCAACGCCGAAATCATCGCGCGCTTCGGAACGCAGGAACAAAAGGACCGCTACCTCGCCGGCCTGCTGTCCGGGGAGATCTTCTCGTGCTTCTCGATGACGGAGCCGCAGGGTGGCGCCGACCCGCGGGTGTTTCGGACGCGCGCCTTCCGCGACGGCGACGACTGGGTGATCACCGGTCGAAAGTACTTCTCCTCCAACGCCTCCGTCGCCTCGTTCTTCATCGTCGTCGCGATCACCGACCCGGACGTGCCCGTCCATCGGGGCGCCTCGACGTTCCTGGTGCCGGCCGGTACCGACGGGCTGACCATCGAGGCCACCCACCACCTGGTCGGCGCGCTGCCGCACGAACCCGGGCACTCCCTGGTGCATTACGAGGGCGTCCGGGTGCCGTCGGACGCGCTGTTGGGTGAACCGGGCCAAGGCTTCATGATCTTGCAGACCAGGCTGGCCGGCGGGCGGCTGCACCATGCGATGCGGTCGATCGGGGTGGCCCAGCGCGCGGTGGAGATGATGGCGCGCCGCGCGAAAAGCCGTTTCACGCAGGGCAGTTCGCTGGCCGATAAGCAGCTGGTTCAGGCATTCATCGCCGACTCCTACACCGAGCTGATGCCGTTCCGGCTTGCGGTGCTGCACGCGGCGTGGCTGATCGACACCGCCGGGGAGCATGCGGCCCGCGCCGAGATCGGCGCCTGCAAGATCCTGGCCTCCCAGGTGCTGAAATCGATTGGGCTGCGGGCGATCCAGGTGCACGGTGCGCTGGGCACCACCGACCAGCTGCCGCTGGTCAACGTGCTGCTCGGCGGGGTGGCGCTCGGCCTGGCCGACGGGCCGACCGAGGCCCACAAGGTCAACCTGGCCCGGCTGCTGCTCAAACACTACGAGTCCGAAGACGCCGAGTGGCCGAGCGAACTGCTGGACATCCGGCGGGAGGCCGCACGCACCAAGTACGGCGACCTCGTCAACCGTGTGCCGGCGCTGCCTGATTCGCCGTGAGCAGCAGGGTGACCGCGGCGGTCGAACGGGCGCTCGACGACCGCCAGCGGGAGGCTACCGAGGAGGTGGAGCGCATCCTGGCCGCGGCGGTCCGTGTCATGGAACGGGTCGCGCCGGAGCCACCTCGGGTGAGCGATATCGTCGCCGAGGCCGGTTCCTCCAACAAGGCGTTCTACCGGTATTTCGCCGGTAAGGACGATCTCATCCTGGCCGTCATGGAACGCGGTGTGGCCATCGTCGTGTCCTACCTCGAGCACCAGATGGCCAAGGAGCGCGAGCCGCGCGATCGGGTCGCCCGCTGGATCGAGGGCGCGCTCGCGCAAGTGGCCGACCCGCACCTGAGCAGCCTGAGCCGGGCGGCCGTCGGACAGATGTCGGCCGGCGCGAATTGGCGTGCGGCCGATCAGGAGATGTTGCGACCGCTACGCGATCTGCTCGTCGAACCCGTTGCGGCGCTGGGAAGTAGCGATGTCGAGCGCGACGTCGAGGCCGTGTTCAGTTGCACCGCCGCGAACATGCGCCGATATGTGGGGTCGGCCGACCGGCCTGAATCCGACGACATCGCACACCTGGTGGGCTTTTGCCTGCGCGGCCTGGGGGTCGGTTGATGCGCGCCGTCGTCTGCCGTTCCTACGGCACTCCGGAAGACCTTGTCCTCGAGGACGTCGATGACCCGGTTCCGGCCCCGGGGCAGCTGCTGGTGCGGGTGCACGCCGCCGCGGTCAATTTTCCCGACGTGCTGTTCATCGCCGGCAAGTATCAGGTGAAGATTCCGCCACCGTTCATACCGGGCAACGAGATCGCCGGTGAAGTGATCGCCGCCGGCGCAGGCGCGCCCTTCCAACCGGGGCAGCGGGTTTCCGGGACCACCTTCGGCGCGTTCGCCGAACTGGCGCTGCTGGACGCGAGCCAGGCGGCGCCCGTGCCCGACGACGCCGACTTCGGGTCGGCCGCCGCCTTCGGCGTGACCTACCGCACCGCCTACCACGCACTGCGCTCGACCGCCGCGGTGGCAGAAGGTGATTGGGTCGTGGTGCTGGGCGCCGCCGGCGGTGTCGGGCTGGCCGCCGTCGACCTGGCCGTCGCCATGAAGGCCCGGGTGCTGGCGGCCGCTTCGAGCCCGGAGAAGCTCGAGCTGTGCCGGCGGCGGGGCGCCGAGGCGACAGTCGACTATGAGCGTGAAGACTTGAAGTCGCGCATCCGCGAGCTCACGGGCGACGCCGCCCGAGTGATCATCGACCCGGTCGGCGGGCCGTACGCGGAGCCGGCGCTGCGCGGGTTGGCGCGCGGCGGCACCTTCGTCACCCTGGGCTACGCGGCGGGCACGATACCCGCGATCCCCCTCAATCTCGTTCTGCTCAAGGACATCTGCGTGCGAGGCATGGAGATCCGCACATTCATGACCGACCACCCCGACGAGGCCGTCCGCGACATGCGGGAGCTGTCGGAGATGTTCGCCGCCGGCACGATCCGGCCGTACATCGGCGCGCGGTTCCCGCTGTCCGAAACCGCCGCCGCGCTGCGGCATGTGGCCGACCGGAAGGTGTTGGGCAAGGTCGTCATCGACGTCACGGCGTGACGATGTCGAAGCTCGGGTCCGGCTGATCGAGCGCATCCAGAAATGCCCGCAGTGCCGCCTGGTCGCCGGATACCTGTAGGCCGGGCGAGGCGAAGTCGCCCAGCGCCGCCGTCAGCAGCCGGGATTTGCCGGCCAGCTCGACCGTGACCGTCGCGGTCGCGGGGTCGGCCGCCACCCTGCGGTACACGAGCACCCCGTTGCGCAAGGTGAGCCGGTAGTTGGCGGTCAGATCGGCGAAGGCGATGTCGATGGCGAGGTCGAGATCCCAGCTGCGCGGCCCGTCGACACGGATGGCGAGGCTGTCGAAGATCTGCTCCGGGGTCAGCTGCAAAAGCATGGTGGGCGAGGTGACCTGAGTCGCGGTGCCGAAGTTTCCACCGCGCAATTCCGTTGCGCCGCTGAGGAAGAAGTTGCGCCAGGTGGCATTCTCGGCGCCGTAGGCCAGCTGCTCGAGCGTGGCCGCGTACAGCGCGCGGGCGACGGTGTGCGCGCTGTCGGTGAAGATGGCGTGGTCCAGCAGCGTTGCCGCCCAACGGAAGTCACCGGTGTCGAATGCGGTCTGGGCCAGTTCGACAACCCGGTCGATTCCGCCCATCGCCTCGACGTAACGCGGCGCGAGCGTCTCGGGCGGATGCGGCCACAATCGGGCCGGGTTGCCGTCGAACCAGCCCATGTAACGCTGGTAGACGGCCTTCACGTTGTGACTGACCGACCCGTAATAGCCGTGGGTGTGCCAGGCGCGCTCGAGCGCCGGCGGCATCTGGAACATCTCCGCGATCTCGACGCCGGTGTAGCCGCGGTTGAGCAGTCGCAACGTCTGGTCGTGCAGGTAGGCGTACAAGTCGCGCTGCAGCGACAGGAATTCGACGATGCTCTCCCGCCCCCAGATCGGCCAATGATGGGATGCGAACACCACATCGGCGCGGTCGGCGAAGACGTCGATGGCCTCGGTCAGATAACCGGCCCAGGCGTGTGGGTCGCGCACCAGGGCACCGCGCAGGGTCTGCAGGTTGTGCAGGTTGTGGGTGGCGTTCTCGGCCATGCACAGCGCGCGGAAACGCGGGAAGTAGAAATGCATTTCGGCGGGCGCCTCGGTGCCGGGCGCCATCTGGAACTCGATCTCAACACCGTCGATCGTGTGCCTCTCGCCGGTCTCGCGGACATCGATGGTGGGGACGATGATCGCCACCTCGCCGGTGGAGGTCGCCTGGCCCAGCCCGCAGCCCACCTGGTCCCGCGGTCCGCGGGACAACAGGGTGCCGTACATGTAGGTCGCCCGGCGCGTCATGGCCGGACCGGCGTAGACGTTCTCCTGGACCGCATGTTCGACGAAGCCTTCCGGTGCGAGCACGGCCACCGCGCCCGCGTCCACATCCTCCTGTGAGGTGACGCCCAGCACGCCGCCGAAGTGGTCGACGTGGCTGTGGGTGTAGATGACCGCGACGACGGGCCGGTCGCCCCCGCGGTGCGCGCGATACAGCGCCAGTGCCGCCGCCGCGACCTCCGTGGACACCAGCGGGTCGATGACGATGATGCCGGTGTCGGTCTCGACGAACGTGACATTCGAAAGGTCGAAGCCACGGACCTGGTAGATGCCCGGAACCACTTCGTAGAGGCCCTGTTTGGCGGCGAGCGTGGACTGCCGCCACAGGCTGGGGTGCACCGACGGTGGGGCAGGACCACCGAGGAAGGAGTAGGCGTCGTTGTCCCAGACCACTCGTCCGTCGGCCGCCTTGATGACGCACGGGGACAGGGCGGCGATGAATCCGCGATCGGCGTTGTGAAAATCCGCGTCGTCATCGAATGGCAGCGTGTGCGCGCGATGCGCCGCCTCGATGACCGCGGTGGGGGGTGTGCGCTCCACGCCAATACAGTGCCACCAACGCACCATTTCGCGAGGCGTTGCGGCGCATATTGTCGACCGGCCAACGAAGACTCAAACAATTATCCGGAACCCTAGATGTTCGGCTCAGTTAAACCGCATACTGCCCCAGACGGCCCTCAATGCCGAGGGTCGCAACTTTCGGGCAAAGGAGAACATGTGAAGCGTGGACTGATGGTCGCGGTGGTCGGAGCGGCAGTTCTGGCCGCCGGTATTTCCGGCTGTTCCAGCAATAAGTCGAGTTCGGGCGGTTCGGGCACCAGCTCCGCGGTGAACACCTCGGCGGGCGCTGCCAGCGGAACCAAGGTCATCATCGACGGCAAGGACCAGAACGTGAGCGGCTCCGTCGTCTGCACCACGGCCGGCGGTAACACCAACATCGCGATCGGTGGCGCCGCGACCGGCATCGCCGCCGTGCTCACCGACGCCAACCCGCCCCAGGTGAAGTCGGTCGGGCTGGGCAACGTCAACGGTGTGACGCTGGGCTACACCTCTGGGACCGGCCAGGGTAACGCCTCCGCCGAGAAGAACGGCAACAGCTACAAGATCACCGGGACAGCCACCGGGGTCGACATGGCCAACCCGATGCAACCGGTGAACAAGCCGTTCGAAATCGACGTCAATTGCTCTAGCTAGCTGAGGACGCGGGCGGTTGCCACCCGTTGAGTGGCAACCGCACCGTGAACTCGGTGTGGCCGGGTGAACTGTCCACGGTGATCGTTCCGTCGTGGGCCTTGACGACGGCTGAGACGATCGCCAGACCCAGCCCGGTGCTCCCACCCTTGCGGGAACGCGAGGTATCACCACGGGCGAACCGCTCGAACACTTCCGACTGAAGCGCCGCCGGGATGCCGGGGCCGTTGTCGATGACCTGCAGCACGGTGTTCGCCGGCTCGGTGCTCAACCGGGTGGTCACGACCGTGCCCGCGCCGGTGTGCAGGCGGGCGTTGGCGAGCAGGTTGGCCAGCACCTGGTGCAGCCGGGCCGCATCACCGGTGACGATCACGGGTTCCTCGGGCAGGTCGAGCTCCCACTGATGGTCCGGGCCGGCGACGTGCGCGTCGTTGACCGCGTCGACCGCCACCCGCGACAGATCGACCGGCTCGCGTTCCAGCGGCCGGCCGGAGTCCAGCCGGGCAAGCAGCAGCAGGTCCTCCACCAGGCGCGTCATCCGTTCGGTCTCGGAGGCCACCCGGCTCATCGCGTGCTCCACCGCCTCCCGGTCATCCCCCATGCGCTGGGTCAGTTCGGTGTATCCGCGGATCGCGGCCAACGGCGTGCGCAGTTCGTGACTGGCGTCGGCGACGAACTGGCGGACACGGGTCTCGCTGGCCTGCCGGGCCGACAGCGCGGCCGCGATGTGATCGAGCATCCGGTTAAGAGCCGACCCCAGCTGGCCCACCTCGGTGGAGGGGTTCGCGTCGGATTCGCGCACCCGCAGCGGCAGCTCGACCTCACCGCGATCCAGCGGCAGGTCGGCCACCCTGCTCGCGGTCTGCGCGACGCGGCGCAGCGGAGCCAGCGCCCGCCGGATGATGACGACCCCGGCGATCGTCGCGGCGGCCAGCGCGACCGCGGTGACGATCGCGAAAATGACCAGCATCCGGATCAGGGTGGCGTCGACGTTGGCCATCGACAGGCCCGTGACGATGGTGTCGCCTCCATTGCGACTCGGGGCCGCGACCACCCGATACCGGCCGAGCCCGTCCAGGTCCAGGGTGACCGGCGCACGGCTGCCGGCGATTTGCTCGAGCTGCGCCTGGGCGGCCGGGGTCAGCGCGGCCCGGGTGCCGCTGCTGGTGAGGTAGCCGGCGTCCACAGTCTTGCCATGGTTGACCACCGCGGCCACCATGCCCGCCGGCTGACCGGGGGCGTCAAGGAATCGTGGGCCCGGACCGGGGCGGGGATAGTACGAGTGCTGGCGCCGCGGGCGGTTCGGTTCGGGGTACATCAGCGCCGAACGGAACGACGTGCCCGCGAGTTGCCCGTCGAGCTGCTTGACCAGGTGGTGGTTCAGCGCCAGCTCGGTCACCGCGGTGATGCCGACGCACACGATGGCCAGCACGACGATCTGCCCGACCAGCAACCGCAGCCGCAAGGACCAGGCCCGCCGCGCATTGGCCGACGGTCGCGACCCC
>NZ_LZKF01000062.1:0-12273 GCF_001672665.1 Mycobacterium sp. E2238
ATGTCGCCGGTTGCCAGCGCGTCGTCGAGGGCGGCCTGCGCACCGGCGTTGCCCGGGTCGAATCCGCCGGGTGCGGCCGGCGTCAGGGTGTTCGCGCCGTCGGCCACGACCAGCACGCCGATCGGCTCGGGTGACCGGTCGATGTCGGCGCGCAGACGTCGCCCCCGGGCCAGCGCGGCCTCGGCGTCGTGGTCGGTGGAGTACACGCGGGCCTGCGCGGTCGCATCGGGCCGGGCCTGGCCCCGGACCCAGCCGGCCAGCAACGCGCACACGGGCAGGTCGGCGGGCGCCCCGGAGGGGGCGTGCGGGGAAAATCCGACCCGCACGTCGACGCCGAAACCCCCGAATGAGCCGGCCGTGTCGGGGCCGAAAACATCGTCGCGCCCGGCGGTCCCGATGACGGTCCAGCGCGCGGGCAACAGGGCCGCCGCCGCCAGCACCGCGGCCGTCAGGTCGGTCACCTCCGCGGCGGCCGCTCCGGCGAGCTCGGGCACCAGCAGCGGAGCCGAGGGAACGATGGCAATGCCGCTGAGCACGCCACCAAACTAATGGTTCACCGACGCGTGCGCTCAGGCCTCCGCTACCGCGACCACCGGGCCGGTGCTAAAAGGGTCGGCCTCGCCCTCCGCGGGCGACCACCCGTCCTCCATGAGGCTTGCGTCGTCGCGGCCAACCTCCGCGACCATCGTCGCGGCCTCGCCGCGGGCCAGCGCGACCGTTGCCACGATCACCACCGCCACCGCCGCGAACAGGACGAAGACCTTGGGCCCGTCGGCATTCAGTGTTTCACCGAGCACGAAGATGCCGAGCAACCCGGCCACGACGGGCTTCGCGACGGTCATCGTCGGCATCGAGGCCGTGAGCGCGCCGGCGCGGAACGCCGACTGCTGGAAGATCATCCCGGTCAGGGCCAGCAGTAGCCAGGGCACGAACTCGGGGGCGCTCAGCACGGCCAACGGGCCGTCCTCGCCCACCTCGACGATGCCCTTCGTGAGCACCGCGAACAACGCCAGCGCCGAACCCGCCACCACCGCGAGCAGCGCGGCGGCAAAGGGGCTGCCCGACCAGATCCGCGCGGCCACCACACACGCCACCAGCAGCGGCACCATCACGGCGGCCACCACGGCCCACGTCCCGACCGGTGCGCGCTGATGGCCGGATGCCGGGTCGCCGACGATGATGACCACCGCCAGGGCGCCGGCCAGGACGACCGCCCAGACCCACTCCCAGCGCGTCACCCGGCGCTTGGTCAGCCGGGCGTAGATCGGCAGGGCGAACAGCAAGGCCGTCACCTGGAGCGCGGTCACCAACACCACCGAGCCCCACGCCAGGGCCCCGGCCTGCAGGCTGTAGTTGACGATCGCGGCCAGGCCGCCCAGCCACCACCGCGTGTCCCGCAACGACATGCGGAACAGCTCCAGGTGGCCGACCTCTTTGTCCGTGATCTCCTGCGCCGAGCGCTGACGGATCACGTCGCCGACCGCGGACGCCAACGCCGCGCACAGCGCTATCAGCGCGGCGACATCAACCTTCGACATGAGCGACCCCTCACCTCACGACTAAGCCCCGACCAGCTTTCCCTGGGGTGCGGGGAAATACACCCAAAATTTGCGATCAGTTCAACAACGACTGTATGACGTCGACCACGTCGCGGCTGCCCGACCGGTTCACTCAACTGTTGATACGTCATGAACCTAAGGGCCGCCTGTGGAAACCGCGGCGATTCGGTTACACCTCGGGCGGCTACGCCGGTTGCGCGGCGGCATCCCCGAGCCGCGCCCGGACCCGGTCGTGCGTCGCGGAGGCGTCGACGCGGGCGAGTTCGACCGTGGCGGCCGTCATCACCAGCGCCGCCACCGCCAGCGCCAGCATTCCGGCGCGGCCGGTGCCGAGAGTCTCGCCGAGGACGACGACGCCCAGCAGGGCCGACACGACCGGTTGGGACACCTCCAGCGTCGGCATCGACGCGGTCAACGAGCCGGCCCGAAAGGCCGACTGCTCCAAGGCGAAGCCCGCCAGCGCGACCAGCAGCCAGGCGTACAGCTCGGGTGTCCGGACCACGGCCCAACCGCCGTCGCCGAACCGATGGACGACGCCCTTGGCGAGCACCGCGAAGACGGCCCACAGCGACCCGGAGACGAAGGCGAGCAGCGCCGCGGCCAGGGCGCCGCCCCAAATCCGGGCGGCCACCACGCAGCCGACCAGCAGCGGCACCAGCACCGCCGCCACGACGGCCCACGTCCGCAGCGACGCGGTCGAACGGCCAGCCTGCGGGTTGCCGACCGTCACGATCACGGTCACCGCGGCGGTCAGAACGACGGCCCAGGTCCACTCCCGGACGGTGACGGCGCGATCGGCCAGCCTCGCGCTGATAGGCAACGCGAACAGCAGGGACAACACCAGCAACGCCTGGACCAGCAGCACCGAACCCTGGTCCAGCGCGGCCGCCTGCAGCACGATGCTGACGACCAGCATCAGGGCGCCCCACCGCCACCGCCGGTTCCCCAGCAGCCTGCGGGCGAGTTCGAACTGCCCGACCGACGTGTCGGTGATCCGGTGCGTCGCGCGCTGCTGCAGGACGTCGCCGATCGCCACGCAGAGCGCGGACGCCAACGCCAGCAACGCGGCGAGGTCCGTCTTGGCCATGGTTTCTCCGTCGGAGTCGGGGTACGGACAACTTCATACCCGTTGCGTCCGGGCGGACGCATCCCGAGCGAGAAGAACAAGGGTGGCGGCGCATGGGCCGCCAAGCTGCTTGAATACTGTTAAGCAGCTGTTGGGAGAGCCGATAAGGCCGGCCCACAGCCGCAGCAGACGGTGCCGCTACGCGCGGCAGGTGCGCGGGATACCGACCGCGCGAAGGGTAGGTGACGAGCGCATGACGGCTGACGAACCACACGGCGAAGACCTGGCCGACCCGGTGGCCCAACCGGTTTCGCGCCCGGTGCCACGCCCTGGACCACGTCCCGGGCCCCGGCCGTCCGGTCCGGGGCCGCGGCCCACGACCCACCCCATACCGGCCATACCGGCGCCCCCGCGCAGCGATCCGCATCAGTTCGGGCGGGTCGACGACGACGGCACGGTGTGGCTGATCACCGCCGCCGGCGAGCGCATCGTCGGCTCGTGGCAGGCCGGCGACCGAGAAGCGGCCTTCGCCCACTTCGGCCGCCGCTTCGACGACCTGAGCACCGAGGTCACGCTCATGGAGGAGCGGCTGGCGGCCGGAACCGGTGACGCCCGCAAGATCAAAGCCCACGCCACAGAACTGGCCGAAACGTTGCCGACGGCGTCCGTGCTGGGCGACATCGACGCGCTCGCCCGCCGGCTCACCAGCCTCATCGACCAGGTCGAGACCACCGTCGCGCAGGAGCGCTCCCGCCGCGACGAGCATCGCGCCACCCAGACCGCGCGCAAGGAGGCGCTGGCCGCCGAGGCCGAGGAGTTGGGCGCCAACTCGACGCAGTGGAAGGCGGCCGGCGACCGGCTGCGGGCCATCCTCGACGAGTGGAAGACAATCAACGGCCTCGACCGCAAGGTCGACGATGCGCTGTGGAAGCGCTATTCGGCGGCGCGGGAGGCCTTCAACCGGCGGCGGGGATCGCATTTCGCCGAACTGGACCGCGAACGGGTGGGAGTCCGGCAAGCCAAGGAGCGGCTGTGCGAGCGCGCCGAGGAGTTGTCCGATTCGACGGACTGGACCGCAACCAGCGCGGAATTCCGCAAGCTGCTCACGGAGTGGAAGGCGGCGGGCCGGGCGGCCCGGGACGTCGACGACGCCCTGTGGCGGCGGTTCAAGGCGGCCCAGGACGTCTTCTTCGCGGCCCGCAACGCGGCGACGGCGGAGAAGGACGCCGAACTGCGGGCCAATGCCACCGCCAAGGAGGCGCTGCTGGCCGAGGCGGAGAAGATCGACACGAGCAACCACGACGCGGCCAGGGCGGCGCTGCGGTCGATCGCCGACAAGTGGGACGCGATCGGCAAGGCGCCGCGGGAGCGGTCCGCCGAATTGGAGCGCCGGCTGCGCGCCATCGAGAAAAAGGTGCGCGATGCGGGCGACGCCGATTGGTCGGACCCGCAGGCGCAGGCCCGCGCCGAGCAGTTCCGCACCCGCGCCGAACAATACGAGCAACAAGCCCAGAAGGCCGCGGCTGCGGGCCGTACCAAGGAGGCCGAAGAGGCCAAGGCCAACGCCGAGCAGTGGCGGCAGTGGGCGCAGGCGGCCGCCGAGGCGTTGACCCGCAAGCCCTAGGCTTCGGGTTCCCCGGGGGCCGCGCCGTTCGGCTGTCCCCGGCGGTTCGGGGCGTCGGGCCCGTCGTCCAGGCTGTCGAGCAGCGTCATCGACTGCTGCTGCGCCGCGACGCGGCGCCGCTGCTCCTCGGCCGCGAGTTGCACGATGGTGCGCGACCACACCACCCGGGCCCATTGGTAGATCAGCGTGAGGACGATGATCCAGGCCACGATCAGCCCCAGCCCCGGGCCCGGATGCCCCGCGGCCACCGTCTGGCGCGACCAGATGGCCAACAGTCCCGCCGCGCCGGCGAGCGCCGAACCCGCCAGCGCGATCCAGGCCAGAGCCCAGCGCCGGGTGACCAAGGCCAGCATCGAGAAGCCGACGCCGAACACCAGCGTCAGCCAGGCGAACACCCGCGACGGCAGCGCCACCGCGGCGGCGCCGGCCCCGTGGCTGCTGAACAACACGTCCCAGCCGCGCACCGCGCCGGTGTGCGGCAGGATGAACGATCCCAGCAGCACGAAGACCAGGATGGCCACGACGAAACCCCGTGGGCCCGGGTCGAATCCGCGCGCCACGCGGCGCTCGGCGGCCTCGATTTCGGTGCGCAGGGCGTCGAGGTCGGGGTGTTCTTCGTTCATCGGGCACATCCAAGGGGTTCGGTCGGGCCGGCGGGCGGTCCGACGGCGGGCATGCCGAGCCTGATGCCGGCCGGGCGCTGCCCGGCGGCGTGTGCGTCCCCCGCGCGGGTGCGGCGATGGCTGAGGACGCCGGCGTCG
Source organism: Mycobacterium sp. E2238 (assembly GCF_001672665.1). NCBI lineage: Bacteria > Bacillati > Actinomycetota > Actinomycetes > Mycobacteriales > Mycobacteriaceae > Mycobacterium > Mycobacterium sp. E2238. Next base: position 5,011 of record NZ_LZKF01000062.1, read on the forward strand.
GCGATGAGGTGGTGCGGCGCGGCCTGCGTGATGACCGCGGTGACGATGTCCCCCGGTCGCACCCGGTCGTCGGCGTGGAAGTGCACCAGGCGACCGTCGCGGGCGCGGCCGGTCATCCGCGCCGTGCGGGTGTCCTTGCGTCCCTCGCCGGCGGCGACCAGCAGCTCCACGGTCTGGCCGACCAGCGCGCGATTGCCCTCCAGCGAGATCTGCTCCTGCAGCTCGACCAGCCGCTCGTAGCGTTCCTGCACAACGGCTTTCGGGAGCTGCCCGTCGAGCTCGGCGGCCGGGGTGCCCGGCCGCTTGGAGTACTGGAAGGTGAACGCGGCCGCGAACCGGGCCTGCCGCACCACGTCCAGGGTGGCCGCGAAGTCCTCTTCGGTCTCACCGGGGAACCCGACGATCAGGTCGGTGGTGATGGCGGCGTGCGGCATGGCCGCCCGCACGCGGTCGATGATGCCGAGGTAGCGCTCGGCGCGGTACGAGCGCCGCATCGCCCGCAACACCCGGTCGGAGCCCGACTGCAGCGGCATGTGCAGGGCGGGGCAGACATTCGGCGTCTGCGCCATGGCCTCGATGACATCGTCGGTGAATTCGGCCGGATGCGGTGAGGTGAACCGCACCCGTTCCAGACCGTCGATGTCCCCGCAGGCCCGCAGCAGACGCGCGAAGGCGCCGCGATCGCGGGGCAGCGCCGGGTCGGCGAACGACACCCCGTAAGCGTTGACGTTCTGGCCGAGCAGCGTGACCTCGAGCACGCCGTCGTCCATCAGCGCCCTCACCTCGGCCAGGATGTCGGCCGGGCTGCGGTCGACCTCCTTGCCCCGCAGCGAGGGCACGATACAGAAGGTGCAGCTGTTGTTGCACCCGACGGAGACGGAAACCCAAGCGGCGTAAGCCGATTCGCGTGCGCTCGGCAGCGACGACGGGAACGCCTGCAGCGACTCGGCGATCTCCACTTGGGCGACCTTGTTGTGCCGCGCCCGTTCCAGCAGCGTGGGCAGCGATCCGAGGTTGTGCGTGCCGAAGACGACGTCGACCCAGGGTGCCTTGCGCAGCAACGCGTCCCGGTCTTTCTGGGCCAGGCAGCCCCCGACCGCGATCTGCATCTCGGGGTTGCCGCGCTTGCGCGGCGCCAGGTGGCTGAGGTTGCCGTACAGCTTGTTGTCGGCGTTCTCGCGGACCGCGCAGGTGTTGAAGACGACCACGTCGGCGTCGGCGCCCTCGACCGCCCGCTGGTAGCCGGCCGCTTCCAGCAGACCCGCCAACCGCTCGGAGTCGTGGACGTTCATCTGGCAGCCGTAGGTGCGCACCTGGTAGGTACGCGCCCCCGAGACGTCTCGGGCCACCATCGAAGTCACGGGGCCATGGTACGGCGACCGGTCGGCGGGCGAGAAACCGCACGTCACCGGGCTAGACCCGACGGCGATCCCGTTCGGCGGCCAGCTCGGCGAGGACGACCTCGCACGCGAGGTTCTGGCTGTAGCCCCGGCGCGCCAACATCCCGACCAGCCGGCGGGTCACTCGCGCGTCATCGCCGTCCAGAGTTTCCCGACGCAGCCTGGCCCGCACCAACTGCTCGGCCCGGTCCCGCTCGGCGCCGGCGTCGATCGCGGACAGCGCCGTGGCGATCACGTCTTTGTCGACACCTTTGGTTCGCAATTCGGCGGCCAGGGCCCGCCTGCTCTTCGCCCGGCGGGACTGCACCCACTGTTCGGCGAAATCGCTGTCGTCGACCAGGCCAACGGCGGCGAGCCGGTCGAGCACGGCATCGCTGACGTCTTCGGGGTAACCGCGTTTCGCCAGCTGGCCGTGCAGCTCGGCCCGGGTGCGCGCCCTCGCGGTGAGCAGGCGCAGGCACAGCGTTCGCGCCTGCTCCTCGCGAGAGGGCTCAGAAATCGACGGGGGCGGGCAGGACGCTGTCATTTGAGGGGTCATCGGTCACGACCGCGCCAATGCCGAGCTTCTCCTTGATCTTCTTCTCGATCTCGTTGGCCACCTCGCCGTTTTCCATCAGGAAGGTGCGGGCATTCTCCTTGCCCTGACCGAGCTGCTCACCCTCGTAGGTGAACCAGGAACCGGACTTGCGGATGAAGCCCTGCTCCACGCCCATATCGATCAGCGAACCCTCGCGGCTGATCCCCCTGCCGTAGAGGATGTCGAATTCCGCCTGCTTGAACGGCGGCGACACCTTGTTCTTGACGACCTTGACCCGGGTGCGGTTACCGACCGCGTTGGTGCCGTCCTTGAGCGTCTCGATTCGGCGCACGTCCATGCGCACCGACGCGTAGAACTTCAAAGCCTTACCGCCCGTGGTGGTTTCCGGGCTGCCGAACATCACCCCGATCTTTTCCCGCAGCTGGTTGATGAAGATCGCGGTGGTTCCCGAATTGTTCAGCGCGCCAGTCATTTTCCGCAGCGCCTGGCTCATCAGCCGGGCCTGCAGACCGACGTGGCTGTCCCCCATCTCCCCCTCGAGCTCCGCGCGCGGCACCAGCGCCGCCACCGAGTCGATGACCAGGATGTCCAGCGCGCCGGAGCGGATCAGCATGTCGGCGATCTCGAGGGCCTGCTCCCCCGTGTCGGGCTGGCTGACCAGCAGGGAATCGGTGTCCACGCCCAGCTTCTTGGCGTAGTCCGGGTCCAGAGCGTGCTCGGCGTCGATGAACGCCGCGACGCCGCCGGCGGCCTGGGCGTTGGCCACCGCATGCAGGGCGACGGTGGTCTTACCCGAGGACTCCGGGCCGTAGATCTCCACGACCCGGCCGCGGGGCAGGCCGCCGATGCCCAGGGCCACGTCCAGTGCGATGGATCCGGTCGGGATGACCGAGATCGGCTGACGCATCTCGTCGCCGAGACGCATCACCGAGCCTTTGCCATAGCTCTTTTCGATCTGGGCCATCGCCAGTTCGAGAGCCTTCTCGCGGTCGGGGGCTTGCGTCATGGTGCCTCTCCTATAGTTCGGTGTGTTCGGTGACCGGTATCGGTCGGTTGGCCGTGACACTAGAGAAGGCCACCGACAAGTTGACTCACCGAACGTTCCCCACAGTAGCCGAACACCTGTTCGATTCAAGCGGACACGCCGAGGCCCACCACACGTATGGCAACATCTGCTATCGAAAGGCGCCGACGGGCCAAGTCTCAGGGGACCGGAGCGAAGCCAGGGCGGCCCGCCACTGTGTGACCGCCGGCGCTTCCTCACCCACCACCGGGGCGGATCTCCCCTGAAGAGCTTGGTTTCTCATTAATGGACATCTCCGCTGAGCTGGCCGAAATATCTTGCTACAAAGGGTTTTTCGCGTTGCCCGTGGGTGGCGATGCGGCGGGATGGCATCCGGTCGGGCGGTCCTACGCCGACGGCTGCACCGACCTGATCGACGCCACCGCCAAGCGCTATCACACGACGGAACTGCGCGTCGCCGCCTCATTGGTTCACCTCGGCCACGCCAGCCGCCTGTGGTCGCCCGTGCTCGCATGCGCGCTCGGTCACGGCGTCGTCCCCGACCTCAGCGACTTGCAGCGCGCCGACGACGGGGCGCAACTGCGGCTGCCCGCGCCCGTCGGGATCCCCGCCGACTCACCGGGGGTGCTGTACCGGGTGGTGGTGCAACAGCACATGGAGCCGCTCGCCGCCGGCCTGCGGGTCAAGCTGGCGCCCGCCCTGCTGGCGGGCAATGTCGCCTCCGCGCTGACCGGAGCCGCGCGGGCCCTGCTCGCGGCGCGGCCCGACCTCGGCCCGCGGATCGCCGCGATGACCCATGCGCTGCTGGGTACCGGCGCACTGGCCGGATCCGGTGTCACGGGCCCACACCTGAGCTTCAAACGCCGGAGTTGCTGCCTCTTGTATCGGCTGCCGGGCCGGTTCGTCTGCGGCGATTGCGTGTTCGAGGCGCCCCCGCCGAAGCGGGCTTAGGCGTCGCGTCGTTTGCCCTTGTGGTGCAGGGGTATCTGACCGTCATGTCCACAACCGCACCTCCATCCCTGCGCGCCCTCGCGTTGACCTGCTCGTTGAAGAAGAGCCCGGAGCCGTCGAGCACCGAGCTGATCGCCGATCAGGTGCTGGCTCAACTGCGCAAGGCGGGGGTCGACGGCGACAAGGTGCGCTGCGTGGACCTGGCGCTGCTGCCCGGCGTGGAAGCCGACATGGGGCCGGGCGACGAATGGCCGGGGCTGCTGGCGAAGATCACCGCGGCGGACATCGTCGTGCTGTCGACGCCCACCTGGGTCGGCCACATGTCCAGCGTCGCGCAGCGCGTGCTGGAGCGCCTCGACGCCGCGATCTCCGACAAGGACGACGCCGGACGGCCCCGGATGGTCGGCAAGGTGGCGCTGGCGGCGGTCGTGGGGAACGAAGACGGCGCACACAAGATCGTCGCCGACCTCTTCCAGGCGCTGAACGACATCGGATTCTCGATCCCCGCTCAGGGGTGCACGTACTGGAACGGCGAGGCCATGCAAGGGACCAACTTCAACGACCTGGACGAAGTGCCCGAAGCGGTGGCCGCCACCACCGCAACGGCGGCCCGCAACGCCGCCCACCTCGCGGCCCTACTGCGGCAGAACGAGTACCCGCCCTACGAATAGGCGTCACCACTGATCGCGCGGCACGTCGAAGTCGACGCACAGGGCCCGCCACACGTCGCGAGGCTCGGCCCCGTCCTCGATCGCCTGGGCGGCGGTGCGGCCGTCGAAACCGCTCAGCACATGGTCCGCGAGCACCGAAGAGCCGTACGCCGCACCGAATCGCAGGACGACGCGTTCGTTGAATTCCGTTAGCCGCACGCCAGCAAGATACCCACCGGGCAGCGATCGGACACCGGCCGCGTTACCGCCAGCTGGCCGGTAGGTCGATCAGGTGATTGGGGCAGAAGTCCTGGACGGCCTCGGACATGGTGGTCCGCGCCCGCTCCGCCGACATCCGGGAGCGCAACTGCATGAAGGCGTATTCGGCCGGCGCGTAGCCCTGCTCAGCGGCCGCCGGGTCGTCCATCAACTGGCATGCCTGCTGCTCGGCGCCGCTGTCGGCGTGCGCGACGCCCGAGCCGAACATCATCGCGGCAAGAAGCAGCGCGCCCGCGGCGATCGTCCTCATTGCCGATGCACTCCTTTCGCGAACCGCCCGATCATCCCGTCCGAGCGAGCGCTTCATGACACACCTGGACCGGATCGGCCACGCCGACGATGCTAGCGGCGGCGGCTTGGGCGGCTTCCCGATAACGCGGCGACGACAGCACGTCGTTCACCGCAGCCACCAGCGCCTCGGCGGTCAACGGCCGGATCAGCCGTCCGCTGCCCTGCCGGACCACCCGGTTCGCCATCTCCCACTGATCCCCGCCACCGGGCACCGCCACCAGCGGCACCCCCGCCAGCAGCGTCTTGGCCACCATGCCGTGGCCGCCGCCGCAGATCACCAGGTCGGCGTGGCGCAACAACTCGGCCTGGCTGCCGAGCCCGACCACCGCCCACGGCGGCACCCGCAGATCCGCTCCCCCCAGCCGCGAGACCACGAGCCGCGATCCGGCCGGCAGCGTCTCCCCCGGCCGCAGGCAGGCCAGCGCGACCTCCGCCAGGCCCTCGGTCCCGGTCATCGCGGTCGACGGCGCGACCACCAGCACGGGCCCGGAGCCCGCCGGGATTTCCAGCACCCGATCGGTCGGTTCGAAGTGCAGCGGACCCACCAGCACGGCCTCCGCCGGCCAGTCCGGCCGCGGCACCTCGAGGGCGGGCAGCGTGGCGATCAGCCGCCGCAGCGGCCCGGGATCGCGAGCCGGCAGCCCGATCTCGACCCGCACCGCCGCGCGCTGCCGAAGGCCCGCGCGCCAGGACCGCGCAGTGAGCGCCCGCATCGTGGCGTCGCGGAGCCGGCCGCGCAGGCCGGTGCCCGGCGCCAGCCCGCTGCCTATCGGCGGCAGCCCCTTCGACGGCAGGTAGAGCGGGTGCGGGTTGAGCTCGATCCACGGGATGCCCAACAGCTCGGCGGCCATGCCGCCCCCGGCGGTGATGACGTCGGACACCACCAGGTCGGGCGCCAGGTCGCGCAGCGCCGGCACGTTGAGGACGGCCATCCGCGCCGCGCGCCGATGGATCCGGGCGCCGGCGTCGGCGTCGTCGTCGGTGGCGGCCAGCCCGTCCAGCGGGGCGGCGTCGATGCCGGCGGCGCGGGCCGTGTCGACCCACTCGGCGCCGGTGAACAGCGTGGGCTCATCGCCGGCGTGGGCGAAGCGTTGGCACAGCGCGATCGCGGGAAACGAGTGCCCGGGATCCGGCCCGGCGACCACGGCGACGCGCATCGGCCTTACCCTGCCACAGCGCGCCACCGAAACGCTCGCCTACGCTGGCACCCATGACCGAGCTGACTGGGACAACCGTTGCGAACACCCGCACGGTCGAGGGCTTTTTGAACGCCCTGCAGGACGCGGATTACGAGGCCGCCGATGCGGCGTTGGACGACAACCTCGTCTACGAGAATGTCGGGCTGCCGACGATTCACGGCCGCGCCAGGGCGATGAAGCTGTTTCGCCAGATGGACGGCCGTGCCGACTTCGAGGTGAAGATCCACCGCATCGCCGCCGACGGCGGTGCGGTGCTCACCGAGCGCACCGACGCCCTGATCTTCGGCCCGCTGCGGCTTCAGTTCTGGGTGTGCGGCGTGTTCGAAGTCCACGACGGGCGAATCACGTTGTGGCGCGACTATTTCGACTTCTTCGACATGTTCAAGGCCACCCTTCGCGGCCTCGCCGCCGTGGTGCTGCCGTCGCTGAAAGCGACGTTTTAGCCCCTAGCTGGCGCCGCGCAAACCGCCGAGTTCGTCGAACGCCTGCGCCCAGCCGACCAGCCGGTCGGTTGCCCCGGCCAGCTCGGCGCGGTAGCGCTGCGAGGCGGCCAGCTGGTCGCCGTTGGCCGAAGACACCAATTGGGCTGCGGCGGTGACCATTTCGTTGTACTGGCGAACGCCGGCGCTCAACTGCGCGGTGAACGCGTTGATGGTGGGCACCAAATACGCCCGCGATGATTCGCTGGACTGCGCCGCCCGCTCCATCGACACCACCTCCGCGGCGGTGGCCGCCATGGCCGCGCTGGGCGCCTCCGAACGCGGATTCCTCTCGCTGCTGAACGTCATCGAGCGCGGCTCGATGTTGCCGACCGCCGAGATCCGTGACCTGACCGCGGCCGCCAACAAGACCTCCGCGGCCATGGCGGCCACCGCCGCGGAGGTGGTGTCGATGGAGCGGGCGGCGCAGTCCAGCGAATCATCGCGGGCGT
>NZ_LZKF01000063.1:0-77945 GCF_001672665.1 Mycobacterium sp. E2238
GGTGAGACCTCCCCGCCGGGGCAACCGTCCCCGCACAGCTGACCGGTCCGCCGCCCTCACGATCCATCAAATCGTGACGGCGGCAGCCGTGTCGCCAGTAGCGTCTCGGTTACCGATATCCGGCGACAGTGGAGAACCGTATGACCTCGGACAACATCGGAACCCGCCGCTTCCCCGCCGGCGTCGCAATCGTTGCCGGGTTGGCCGGCCTGGTGCTCGGCGCGCTCGCGGCCTTCGCGATCACCGGGTTGGTCTGGACGGTGCGGGTTCAGCTTCCGCCGCCGCCCTACCCGCCGCCGCTGTCGTCCCAGTCGGGCGGCGGGTGCGTCTACTCGTCCCCGCCCCCACCGACGCCCGCGCCGGGCGTCGTCCCCGCGCCCCCGCTGCCGCCGGCACCGCACGCCTGAGGTCAGGGCGGCGGCTGGCCAGCGATGTAAACGATCGTTTACAATAGTAAACGTGCATTCACCACCACTGCCGGACGACCGCACTGCCAGAGCGCGGATCCGCGACGAAGCGCTGCGACTGATCGCCGAGCGTGGCCCCGACGCGGTCACCCTGCGCGACATCGCGACCGCGGCGGGCGTCTCACCGGCCCTGCTCATCAGGCACTATGGCTCGAAGGACGGGCTGATCGAGGTCGTCGACAGTCACGTCGTCGCGACCTTCGAAGCGTTGCTGACCCGGATGACCGAGCAGACCGCCATGGTTGGGCTCGAGCCCACCGCGGTGCCGAGCCTGCTCGACGGCCTGGCCACCTACCTGCCCCCGGACTCGGCGATCCCGGCGTACCTGAGCCGACTGTTGATCACCGGGGGCCGCGCGGGCTCGGCATTGTTCGACCGGCTCTTCCGGCTCAGCCGCGCCACTCTGGACGCGATGGTTGCGGCCGGAACGGCCAGCCCCGGCGCGGACGCCGAGGTGCGCGCGGCGTTCCTACTCGTCAATGACCTCGCGGTGCTTACGCTGCGCCCCCGCCTGGCCGAAGTCCTCGGCACGGATCCGCTCTCGGATGCGGGAATGCGGCGGTGGGCCGGCGAGGTGTTTGCGATCTATCGCGACGGACTCAGCAGCGGTTGACCGAGAAATGGAGGTAAAGGTGTCCAGCACAACATTTTTCGCCAGCGCCGGCGCGCACCTGCTGCGCTCGCGTCGACTCATGCGCGCACCCGTCTGGCTCTATAAGGCCCGCGCCGGCGCGCTGTTCGGCTCGCGCTTGCTGATGCTCGAGCACATTGGCCGCAAATCGGGCGCGCCGCGCTATGTGGTGCTGGAGGTGGTCGGTCACCCCGCACCGGAGACCTACGTCGTCGCCTCCGGTTTCGGCCGAAAGGCGCAGTGGTTCCGCAACATCGAGGCCAACCCGCGGGTCCGTGTCTACGCCGGCAGCCGCGCGCCCCGGCGCGCCATCGCGCGCATCCTCGACCAACAGGAGGCCGACCGCGCGCTGGCCGCCTACGTCAGCCGTCATCGCAAGGCCTGGGAACAGATGCGGCCGGTCCTGGAGGAAACGCTCGGGCTTCCGATCACCGAGACCGACACACCGCTGCCGCTGGTCGAGTTGCGCCTCGACTAGTTGCGGTCGGGCCCCTTCGCCGTCATCACGGCGAACGTGGCCAGGAACATCGCCGCGGGGAGGGCGTTGACGACCTTGTCGCGCACCCGGATGTGCGCGCCGAGCGCCAAGACGAAATAGACCGTCAGCATCAACGTCGTCACCCGCGCCAGGACGGGGAACCGGGTGACCGACAGCAGGCCCACGGCGGCTGCCCCCTTCACCGCCGGCAGCACCGGCCGAACGTTCTCCGGCAACCCGACGTCATCGAGAACCTTCCTGATGGGCGCCACCTGGACGCCGCACAAGACGGCGTCCACGGCGTGGAAGGCGCCGAGCGCCACGTAGGTCTTCGGCGAAGTGAAAAGGCTCATCGGGCAATCCTATTGGGCCAGTTGCGGCGGCGTGCCGTCCACCGGTTGGCGGGCGCTCGCTTCGGCCTTGGCCACCGCCTGGGCGATCGCGGGATCGGTCTCGGTGGAGAACCAGTCGGCGATCTCCGCGTCATCCGATTCGGCGGCGTGTTGAGGTGTGTCGTCGACCGGGGAGGGCTCGAACCGGAACACTCCGTCCTGACCCGGGGTGCCCAGCATTCTGGTGAACCCCTGCAGCGCCGCGTTGAAGTCGCTCGGCACCACCCACACCTTGTTGGCGTCACCGCGCGCCATCTCCGGGAGGGTCTGCAGGTACTGGTAGGCCAGCATCTCCGGGGTGGGCCTGCCGGCCTTGATCGCGGCGAACGTCTTCTCGATGGCCTTGGCCTGCCCCTGTGCCCGCAGGTACGCCGCGGCGCGCTCACCCTGCGCGCGCAGCATGCGGGACTGCCGGTCGGCCTCGGCGGCCAGGATCGCGGCCTGCTTGGCACCCTCGGCGGCCAGGATCTGCGCCTGCTTGGCGCCTTCGGCCTGTGTGATCGCGGCCTGCCGGTTCCCTTCGGCGGTGAGGATCATCGCCCGCTTCTCGCGGTCGGCCTTCATCTGCTTTTCCATCGACGCCTGGATGGACGGCGGCGGGTCGATGCTGCGCAACTCGACCCGGGCGACCCGCAGGCCCCACCGGCCGGTCGCCTCGTCGAGCACGCCGCGCAATTGACCGTTGATCTGATCGCGTGAGGTCAGCGTCTGCTCGAGCGTCATGCCGCCCACCACGTTGCGCAGAGTCGTGGTGGTGAGCTGCTCGACGCCGACGATGTAGTTGCTGATCTCGTAGACGGCCGCCTGCGGGACGGTGACCTGGAAGTAGACCACGGTGTCGATGTTGAGGGTCAGGTTGTCCTCGGTGATCACCGGCTGCGGCGGGAATGACACCACCCGCTCACGGAGGTCCACCCGCGCGCGGACCCGGTCGATGAACGGCACCAACAACGTCAACTGACCACTGACCGTCCGGCTGTATCGACCCAGCCGCTCGATCACCGCGGCCTCCGCCTGCGGTATCAGGGCCACCGACTTGGCGACCACGACAATGGCGAATATCACCAGGACGACCAACAACACCAAACCAGCAACCGCACCTTGCACGGCAGTTCCTTTCTCTACCAGGGTCTCTGGCGACGTCCTCGCACGGCCGTTATGGACCGCTCTTGAAGACCACCGCCGTGGCGCCGTCGATCTGCAAGACGGTCACCGACTCCCCCGGTTCGTAGACATCCCCCTCGTTGAGCGGACGCGCGGTCCACACCTCGCCGTCGAGCTTCACCCGCCCATCGTCGCGGGAGATCCGCTCGAGCACCAGCGCGTTTTTACCCTGCAGCGCCTCGATGCCCAGTTGCGTCGCGGGCGGGGGTGTCAGTCGTCGCCGCAGCGCGGGCCGGACCAGCACCAGCAACAGGACGGAGACGACGAGGAACACGATCCCGTCCGCCCAGCCGGGCCAGTCCGTCAGCCAGCTTGTGATTGCGGCGGCCAGCGCACCGCCGCCGAGCATCACCAAAAACATATGGCCGGTGAGCGCCTCCGCACCGGCAAGCACCAGCGCGAATATTAGCCAAAGCACCGCGGCGTGCATGCGGCCAGAATACGCGTGATCCGCCTTTGCCGGGCAAAACAACTACACTGCGGAATCGTGTGGTGTCCCAGTGTCTCGCTGTCCTTGTGGGCCAACGCCTGGCTCGCAGGCAAGGCCGCGCCCGACGACGTCTTGGACGCGTTATCGGTATGGGCGCCAAAGCAATCGGTCACCGCGTATGATGCGGTCGCCGCCGGTCACACCGGGCTGCCGTGGCCCGATGTGCACGACGCCGGAACGGTGACGCTGCTGCAGACGCTGCGCGCCGCGGTCGGCCGGTCGGCGCCCACTCCGGACGGCCCGGGCCGGTTGCGCGGGACGATCAACATGCTTTTGCCCGTGCCCGGCGACGTGCGCGGGCTTGCCCCGGGAACACAGTTCGAGCGCGACGCCCTGGCCGCGGGTGAGGCGATCATCATCGCCAACCCACACGATCCCGCCACCGCCGTCGGGCTGGTCCCCGAGTTCTCCTACGACGAAGAGCCGGAGGACTTCCCTGAACTGTGCGCATTGTCCTGGACGGTGTACTCGCTGCCGGGCGCGCCGGTTCTCGACCACTACGAGCTCGGCGACGCGGAATACCAACTGCGGTCGGCCGTGCGGTCGGCCGCCGACGCGCTTGGCGCCATCGGGCTGGGAACGGCCGCGGCCGACATCGACGATCCGCGGGGACTCGTCGAGCAATTGCTGGAATCCACACGGCAGCACCGGGTTCCCGAACACGCGCCGACCCGGGCGCTGCGGGTGCTGGAGAACGCGGCGCACGTCGACGCCATCATCGCGGTCAGCGCCGGACTCAGTCGATCACCCGACTCCCCCGAGCGGTTCACCGCTCCGGTCGTCGCCGGTCCGGAGCCGTTTGGCACCCAATCCTCTTCCGAGGCCCAAATCGCCAGCGACGCGCTGCGGCCGCTGACCGGAGTGGTGCGTTCGGCGCGGATGGCGGCCGTCACCGCGATCTTGCACTCGGCGTGGGGCTGACTAGCCGAATTCGGACGCGACGCAATGCGGCGGACGGCACGGCGCGCCGTCGACGCTGGCCAGACAACCGGGCACCGGGTCGGGGCCGGCCACCCGGGCCGGCTCCCGGCCGGTGCGCAGTTCATCGATGAGATCGGCGGCCAGCCGGGCGAATCGGCGATCGGCATTGGGTGTGGCGGCCCTGGCGAACACCAGCCCCGCCGCGTCGGCTTGGGCGCGCAACTCCTCGTCGAGATCCCAGACCACCTCGATGTGGTCGGCGACGAACCCGATCGGGCAGACGATGACGGCCTCGGTGCCCGCCGCAGCCAGCGCCGTGAGATGGTCCTCGACGCTGGGCTCCAGCCACGGCACCTGCGGTGGGCCCGAACGCGACTGCCAGGCCAGATCGAAATCGGAATAACCCGCCGCGGCCGCGACAAGCCTTGTGGCATAGGCGACTTGACGGCTGTAGAGCCTCGGGCCGAGGCGCTGGTCAGCGGCCACCGGAACCGAATGGGCGGTGAACACCAGGCGTGCGCCATCGGGCACGCTCCGCGCCGCGTCCGCGACAGCACCGGCGAACATCTCGACGAAGAGCGGGTGGTCGAAATATCGCCGCAGCTTGACCAGCTCGGGCGCGCCGGGTCCGGCGGCGCTGCGCGCCCGGGCGATGTCTTCGGTGTACTGCGTGCAGCCGGAGTAGCCGCTCCACGCCGACGTGGTGAACACCGCGGCCCGCCGAACACCGTTGTCGCGCATGGCCGCAACCGCGTCTTCGACGTAGGGATCCCAGTTGCGGTTGCCGAAGTAGATCGGTAGATCCAGTTCCGCCCGGAGCTCGGTGATCAGGGCGCGGTTGATCCCATTGATCGGTGACACCCCACCGAAATGCAGGTAGTGCTCTGCGACCTCGTCCAGGCGTTCGGGCGGCACGTTGCGCCCGCGGGTGACGTTCTCCAGGAACGGCCGCACCTGCTCGGGCCCCTCCGGCCCGCCGAAGGACAGCAGCAGGACGGCATCGAAATCCATTGCAGCCTAGAGTAACTGGGTGCTGGCGCCGCCGTCGGCGAAAATGATGGTGCCGGTGGTGGCCGGCAGCCAGTCCGAGAGCAGGGCGCACACCGTCTTGGCGACCGGCGTGGGGTCTTTCATGTTCCAGCCGATCGGGGCGCGCTGGTCCCAGCCCTCTTCCAGCAGCTGCATCTGGGCGCCGGCCTCCTCACCGAGCGCACCGCCGACGATCGCGCTCATCGCCAGCGTCCGGATGGGGCCCGCCGCAACGAGATTCGAGCGCACCCCGAACTTGCCCGCCTCGCGGGCGACGAACCGGTTGACCGATTCGAGCGCGCTCTTGGCCACCGTCATCCAGTTGTAGGCCGGCATGGCCCGGCTGGGGTCGAAGTCCATGCCGACGATGGACCCGCCGGGGTTCATGATCGGCAACAGCGCCTTGGCCAGCGACGCATACGAATACGCGGAGATGTGGATGCCCTTGGAGACGTCCTCATACGGCGCGTCGAAGAACGGGTTGATGCCCATCCCGGTCTGCGGCATGAAGCCGATCGAGTGCACCACGCCGTCCAGCTTGTTGCCCTCACCGATCTCGGCGGTGACCCGCTCGGCGAGGCTGTTGAGGTGCTCCTCGTTCTGCACGTCGAGTTCGATCAGCGGGGCCTTCTCCGGCAGCCGGTCGGCGATGCGCTGAATCAGGCGCAACCGGTCGAACCCGGTCAGCACCAACTGCGCCCCCGCCTCCTGGGCCGCCTTGGCGATGTGAAACGCGATCGACGAGTCGGTGATGATCCCGGAGACCAGAATCCGTTTGCCGTCGAGCAGTCCTGCCATGTCCGTCCTTAATGTCTTCGTGGTTGAACTCAGTGGCCCATGCCCATGCCGCCGTCGACCGGGATGACCGCGCCGGCGATGTAACCCGCATCCTCGGATGCCAGGAAGCTGACCGCCCCGGCGACGTCCTCGGCGGTGCCGACCCGCTTGGCCGGGATGAATTCCAGTGCGCCCGCCTGGATCCGCTCGTCCAGCGCGCGGGTCATCTCGGTGTCGATGTAGCCCGGGGCCACCACGTTGGCGGTCACCCCGGCCTTGGACAGCTCGCGGGAGATCGAGCGGGCCATGCCGATCAGGCCGGCTTTGGCGGCCGCGTAGTTGGACTGGTTGCCGATGCCCCACATCCCGGACACCGACCCGATGAAGATGATGCGGCCGAACCGCTTGCGCTGCATGCTGCGCGACGCCCGCTGGGCCACGCGGAACGCCCCGGTGAGGTTGGCGTTGATGACCTCCTCGAAGCGATCCTCAGTCATTCGGATGAGGAAGGCGTCCTTGGAGATGCCGGCGTTGGACACCAGCACCTCGACCGGACCCTGGTGCTCCTCGACCTCTTTGAACGCGCGGTCGACCGCGTCGTTGTCGGTGACGTCGCACACCACGCCGAACAGCCCCTCGGGCACCCCGGATCCGCGATGCGTGACGGCGACCTTGTGGCCGTCGGCCGCCAGCCGCCGCGCGATCGCCAGACCGATTCCCCGGTTTCCGCCCGTCACCAGGACCGAACGGGATACGAATGCGGGTTTGCCGCCGTCGGCGGCACTTTCGGTGGTGTTCTCGGTGGCCGTGTCAGTCACCCCGCCAACCTAGCGCCTGGGCTTCGCGTGGTTGAAATCGCCTCGTCCGCGAGCGCAATGACACTGCGAAATTCTGGGCCGAAAAGAGCAGTCTGACTACTCTCGCGCGCCGGGGCCGACGAGCAAGACAACTACGTCGGCAGGCGGCGGTTGATGAGCAGCGCCGCCAGCGCCGCCAACGCCAACACCAACGCACCCAACCGCACCCAGCCCACGCTGGCGTCGCCTTTGATCGTCTCGTAGCCGATCTGCTGCTGCAGCGTCGCGTACACGTTTTTCAGCTCGGCCAAACTACCGGCGCTGTACCAGCTCCCGCCGGAGAGCTCGGCGACCTTCTTCATCGTGGAATCGTCGACGGGCACCGGCTGGCGCTGGTCATTGATCTCGACGAAGCCATACGGGGTGCCGAACGAAATCGTCGAGATGGGCACACCCTGGTCTTTGGCCGTGCGCGCGGCCGTGAACGCGCCCTTCGGGTTGTCCGGGTTGGTCGGCATCGTCTCCTTGCCGTCGGAGAACAACACGATGCGCGCCGGCGGCGGCTTGTCGCCTCCCCCGATCACCGCGCCCACCGTCGCGATGGCCTGCAAAGCGGTGAAGATGCCCTCGCCCGTGGCGGTGCGGTCGGCGAACTGCAGCTTGTCCAGCCCGTTCTTGGTCGCGTCCCGGTTGGTCGTCGGTTGCACCAGCACGGTGGCGGTCCCCGCATACTCGATCAGCCCCAGGTTGATGCCCGGGGTCAGCTCGTCGGCGAACTGCTTGGCCGCCTCCTGTGCGGCCGCCATCCGATTGGGCTGCACGTCGGTGGCTCGCATCGACTGCGACACGTCGATCACCAGCATCACCACCGCGCGGTTGCGCGGAATGCGGACGTCGTGCGTCGGCCCGGCCATCGCGATGGTGAACAGCACCAGCGACGCCACCAGCAGCATCGCCGGGACATGCCGCCAGCGCGAAGGCCGTTGGGGCGCAACGCTTTCCAACAGCTCCATGTTGGCGAATCGCAGCATCCGGCGCTGTCGCGCCAGCTGCATGAGGACGTACATCGCGGCGAGCCCGGCGACGACGAGCAGGAACAGAAAGAACCACGAGTGTTCGAAGCCCGACAAGGACATCGGGCCGAGGAGCGGCAATGTCACTGCCGCCCCGCCAATGCACCGCGCCGGCGGGACTCGACGAAGCGGACGATGTCGGCGATCCAATCGCGGTCGGTGCGCAGCGTCAGCACCGGGGCCCCGCAGCTGCGGATGGTGCGGGCCACCTCGGCGCGGTGCGCCGCGGCCGCCTTGGCGAAATCGTCACGCAGCTGCGCGTCGATGGTGAATTCGCGGGTCACGCCGGACTCGGCGTCCTGCAGCACGACGTCGCCGATGTCGGGCAGTTCGACGTCGCGCGGGTCGAGCACCTCGATGGCAAGCACCTCGTGCCGGGCCGCGATCGCCCGCAGCGGGCGCATCCAGTTGATCGGACCGAGGAAGTCGCTGATGATCACCGCCATGCCGCGACGGCGTTCCGGGCGGCGCAACGCGTCGATGGCCATCGCCAGGTCGCCGCGCACCCCGACCGGGGCCCTGGGGGTGGTGGCGATGGTGCGCAGCAGCGTCTGCTCGTGCTGACGCCCGGAGCGCGCCGGAACCCGGACCATCGTCTCGCCGTTGGCGATCAGCGCGCCGAGCCGGTTGCCGCCACCACTGTTGAGGAACGTGATCGCGGCCGCGGCCGCCACCGCCAGGTCCCGCTTCTCGCACCCGACGGTGCCGAAGTCCAGGCTGGCCGACATGTCGACCACCATCCAGGTCTCCAGCTCGCGGTCGGCGATCATCTGCCGGACGTGGGGGTGCATGGTGCGCGCGGTCACGGCCCAGTCCATCCGCCGTACGTCGTCGCCGGGCTGGTACTCGCGCGACTCCCCCGGCTCGGAACCCGGTCCCGGGATCAGGCCGAGGTGGTCGCCGTGCAGGACACCGTCGAGCTTGCGCTTGACCGTCAGCTCGAGTTGCCGCAGCGCCGCCGCCAGCTTCGGGTCGACGATCTGCCCGCGCTGCATCGACGGCGGGTGTGGCACCGCCGGCTGCTGGGGGTCCGTCACCGACCGCTGGCCGCGCCGGCGGCCTGCATCACCGGGGGTACCGACTGCCCCTGCTGCGGAACGGCATTGACCTGAGGCAGGGCAACCGTCTGCAGGACCCGGTTGATGACGATCTCCGGCGAGATCTCGTCGGCCAGCGCGTCGTAGGTGAGCACCAGGCGGTGCCGCAGCACGTCGGGAATGACGTCCACGACGTCCTGCGGGATCACGTAGTCGCGGCCGCGCACCAGCGCCAGCGACCGGGACGCGGCGATGATGCCCAGCGACGCACGCGGGGACGCACCGAACGAGATCCACGACTTGACGTCGTTCATCCCGAGCTGCTCGGGATGGCGGGTGGCCGTCACGACGCGCACCACGTAGTCGACCAGCGCGTGGTGGACGAAGTTGTTGGCCGCGATCTCCTGCAGGCGCAGCAGGTCGCCGGTGTTCAGGATCTGCTTGGGCTCCGGCGGCCGCACGCCCATCCGGTAGATGATCTCCCGTTCCTCTTCCGGCGACGGGTAGCCGACGTTGATCTTGAACAGGAAGCGGTCGCGCTGGGCCTCGGGCAGCGGGTACACGCCCTCGTGCTCGATCGGGTTCTGCGTTGCCATCACCAGGAACGGGTTGGGCAGGTCGAAGGTCTTGCCGCCGATCGAGACGTGGCGTTCCTGCATGACCTCCAGCAGCGCCGACTGCACCTTGGCCGGCGCGCGGTTGATCTCGTCGGCGAGCAGGAAGTTCACCACCACCGGGCCGAGCTCGGTGTCGAATTCTTCCTTGCCCTGTCGGTAGATGCGGGTACCGATGATGTCGGTGGGCACCAGGTCGGGGGTGAACTGGATGCGGGCGAATGTGCCGCCCACGACCTTGGCGAAGGTCTCGACGGCCAACGTCTTGGCCACGCCGGGGACACCCTCGAGCAACACGTGCCCCTTGGAGAGCAGACCGACCAGCATGCGCTCGACGAGCTGATCCTGACCGACGATGATGCGCTTGACCTCGAAGATGGCGCGCTCCAGGGTGTGGACCTCGGCGGCCAGGCCATTGCCGCCGCCGGACGGCGCGTCATGGGCCGGCGAGCCGGAAGGGCCACCCGGGCCCGAGTAACCGCTGGCGCCCGGAGGCGGCCCACCTGCTGCTGTCATCAATAACCCTCCACAGCTCAATCGGACACGACTGCTTGCACCACGACTGTCGTGGGGCCGCGACGTGCCCGCGTCCAACTATTCCAGGCCCGCCGGATTCCGTCGACGCTGGTGGTTCGCCCCCGGGATCCCGCCGGGCGAACACACCTGGATCAGTACTCGATGATCCTAGTCAGGAACGGCGTCATGCCGGGCTTGCGAACCGGGCTGATGGTCACCTTGCCGGCGAGGCTGGACGCCTCCAGCATCTGGCCGTTGCCCAGATACATCGTGACGTGCTGGCCGCCGTTCGGCCCGTAGAAGATCAGGTCACCGCGCCTGGCCTGGTCCTGCGGGATGTGCCGGCCCGCGTTGTATTGGTCGCCGGAGAACCGCGGGATCAGCACGCCGACCCCGGCGAAGCCGTAGCGCATCAGCCCCGAGCAGTCGAAGCCGTTGATGTTGGCGCCGTCGCCGACGCCCTTGCTGGGACCGTCCAGCGAGCCACCACCCCACGAGTACGGCACGCCCATCTGGGAGCCCATCCGCTTGATCACGTACTCGATGGCCTGCCGGCCGTAGACCCGCGGGATCTTGCCGCCGGGATTGGTGGGGGTGGCCGCGGCCGGAGCCGGATCCCCCAGGATGTTGATTCCGAGGCCGCCCAGGAATTGCCTGCCCAGGTCCATCGTCGTTTGGGTGGCCTGCGCGGTGGCCTGCAGCGACGCATTGGCGACGGCGAGCGGATCACCAGGGGCGCCCGCGCTGATCGTCGCCGGCAGAGTCGGATCCCACGCGCCGCCGGGGTCGGCCGTGGCGGGGGTGGCCCCGGAAATGGCCGAAGACAACATCAGCCCGGTCACCACGGTGGTGATCCAGGCGAAGTTGATCAGACGAATCCGCTTGCGGCGCATGGCTCCCCGTTCAGTTCTCATTCGTTCACCACTCGATGTAGCGGACCACGTAGGGCGTCATACCGCTGGTGCGCACCGGCGCGACGCGGACTTTCAGACCGATGTCCGGAGCCTCGAGCATTTGGCCGTCACCGAGGTAGATCGTCACGTGCTGGCTGCCGCCGGGGCCGTAGAAGATGACGTCGCCGCGGCGCATCTGCGACGACGGGATCTTGCGGCCCAGGTTGTACTGCGAGCCCGAGTAGTGCGGCAGCTTGATGCCCACTCCGGCGAACGAATAGAGGACCAGGCCCGAACAGTCGAAGCCGGTGATGCCGGCCCCGGAGTCGATGCCCTTGCTCGGCCCGGCCGCGTTGCCGCCGCCCCAGGAGTAGGGCACGCCGATCTGCGACATCCCGCGCCGGATCACGTACTCGGTGGCCTGGCGCCCGTAGACCCGGGGGATCCGCCCGGACGTCCCGCCCGGGGCCGCGTTGGTGATGCCGGTGTCGTCGGGCTTGAGAATGCCGAGCTGCTGCAGGAAGTTGCGGCCCAGCCCGGCGGTGACCTGCGTCGAGGTCGCCGAGATGCCCAGCACCTGGTTGATGACCGCGATCGGGTCACCCGGGACGTTCGCGCTGGGAATCATCGGCAGGGTGGGGTCCCAGGCGCCGTCCCAGCGGCGGGCCCCGGCCTGCGGCGCGGGCGCGCCCGCTGAGCCGGTCTCCCACCGGTCGCCCGACGCCGGCGCAGCGGGTCCGCCGCCCGGACCGGAAGCCCACTGCCGTTTGGCCGCTTCGAGCTTGGCCTGAGCCTCGTCGCGTTCGGCGGCCAGGCCGGCGATTTGGTCGCGCTGTTCGTCGAACTTGCGCTTGGAGTCGGTCAGCGCAGCCACCGCGGCGTCCTGGCTGCCCTTGGCGTCGGCCGCGGCCTTGTCGGCCTTCTGCTTGGCCAGCCGCGCCGCCGATTCCTTGTTCACCTGTTCGGTCCGCGCCCGCTGCAGCTTGGCCATCACCGTCCGGGAACTCGACGACAGCGTCTGGGCGGCGGCCTCGGTGGCGATGATGTCGTCCGGGCTGCTGGCGGTCAGGTAACCGCTCGACGGGCCATTCATATAGGTGGCCGCCGCGAATGTGTCGAAGCGCTGCTGCGCCGCGGCGATCGCGGCGTTGGCGTCCTTGACCGACTGCTGGCTGGTCTCGAGGTCGTGTTGGGCGGCGGCGGCGTTGTCCCGGGCGGTCTCGACGTCGACCAGGGCCTTGTTGACGCTTTCCTGTTCCGTCTGAATCTCGGCGCTCAGATTTTCCAGGCGTTGGTTGGCCTTGGCGACGTTGGCGATCAACCCGGCCAAGCTGTCCGCGGCGGGGTCACCGTGTGCCAGCCCGGGCGTGCAGAGCAGCAGGGCCACGCTCACGACCGACGGCACGACAGGCCGGGCCAGCCTTGAGGCCGGCCGCGCAGTGGAGCCCCGGCGTATGCGTCTCATTCGACTCAGGTCTCCTACGGCTCAACGCGACGGGCGGCGCCGACCACAGAGTTCGTCAAGGGCGCCAAAGACAACACCAGCATCATTTGCACCGTACGTCACACTATTAGGCGTGCAAACGCTCCACAGAAATCGCACTCTCTACGTGCGTTTAATGTGACCGAACGGTTATCTACCGGGTTTGCCGGGACGATGCCCCAGAGCCCGACCGACGGAGCCGGCCGGGGCGGATACGGGTGGCTAGGCCGTGTTGGTGGGCGTCACTTCCTGCGCCCCCGCCGATTCCTCCGGGGTTGCTGAGCGGCGGCTGCGCACCTGCAGCATTCGGGTCCCGACGGCCGCCGCGAACACGGCGAGCAACAGGAAGATGGTCAGGCCCGTCCAGGGAAATTCCGGGGTGCTCAGCTCGTTGACGAAGTGTTGCGCCGAGACCACCGGGTTACCCGTCTTGGCGATGTCCTCGCCGGCCTCCAGCGTGACGCGCGGGAACTGGGTGCTGTAGCTGCCGACGTAGCTGGGGCTCAGCGTCAAGACCGTCGAGTCGTGGTAGTCGGCGCCGACCACTGTGGAGATGTCGCGCAGCGGGGTGTCGTTCGGAGGGTTGTGATCGAGCAGCACGATCTTGAGGTTGATCCCCTTGGCATGGGCCTCGTCGACGATGTGCAGCAGGCCGGGCATGTCCGCCGCCGGCGCGCTGACGCCGGTGGCGGCGACCTGCGCCTTGACCGCGGTCATGTCGACGTCTTGCGGGATGTAGACGGGTAGGACCGGATGCAAGGTCATGATGTCCCTCCTGCCCTCTGACGGCGAATGCGCTACAGGCACCGTACGCGACTTCGTTTCGGGGGGTTTAAACCGTCGACTTACGCGACAAGACTGGGACTACGGGCGCCCCGCCGTAATGCAGGACAAGCGTACTGTTAAAGTAACATCGCACCGCCGGCACGGCCCGTCGGCGGAAGAACTTAATCCCGGGAGTTGAAGTGACTAAAGAAGATTCTGTGAACTCATTCGGAGCACGCGACACCCTGAAGGTCGGCGACAAGAGTTATCAGATCTATCGTCTCGACGCCGTTCCCAACACCGAGAAACTCCCCTACAGCCTCAAAGTCCTCGCCGAGAACTTGCTGCGCAACGAGGACGGCAGCAACATCACCAAGGACCACATCGAGGCCATCGCGAACTGGGATCCCAAGGCGGAGCCCAGCATTGAGATCCAGTACACGCCCGCCCGCGTCGTGATGCAGGACTTCACCGGGGTGCCGTGCATCGTCGACTTGGCCACCATGCGCGAGGCCATCGGCGACCTGGGCGGCAAGGCGGAGAAGGTGAACCCGCTGGCGCCGGCCGACCTGGTGATCGACCACTCGGTGATCGCCGACCTGTTCGGCACCGCCGACGCCTTCGAGCGCAACGTCGAAATCGAGTACCAGCGCAACGGGGAGCGCTACCAGTTCTTGCGTTGGGGCCAAGGCGCTTTCCGCGACTTCAAGGTGGTGCCGCCGGGCACCGGCATCGTCCACCAGGTGAACATCGAATACCTGGCCAGCGTGGTGATGGACCGCGACGGCGTGGCCTACCCCGACACCTGCGTGGGCACCGACTCGCACACCACGATGGTCAACGGCCTGGGCGTGCTGGGCTGGGGCGTGGGCGGCATCGAGGCCGAGGCCGCGATGCTCGGTCAGCCGGTGTCGATGCTGATCCCGCGGGTCGTCGGGTTCAAGCTGACCGGTGAGATCCAGGCGGGCGTCACCGCCACCGACGTCGTGCTGACCGTCACCGAGATGCTCCGCAAGCACGGCGTGGTCGGCAAGTTCGTCGAGTTCTACGGCGAGGGCGTGGCCGAGGTGCCACTGGCCAACCGCGCCACCCTGGGCAACATGAGCCCCGAATTCGGCTCCACCGCAGCGATTTTCCCGATCGACGAGGAGACCATCTCCTACCTGCGGTTCACCGGCCGCAACGAAGAGCAACTCGCGCTGGTTGAGGCGTACGCCAAAGAGCAGGGCATGTGGCACGACCCCAAGCACGAGCCGGCCTTCTCCGAATACCTCGAACTCAACCTGTCCGACGTGGTGCCCTCGATCGCCGGGCCGAAGCGTCCGCAGGACCGGATCGCGTTGTCGGAGGCCAAGTCCACCTTCCGCGGGCAGATCGGCGACTACGTCGGCGACGACCCCGACAAGAAGGAGTACTCCAAGCTCGACGAGGCGGTCGACGAGTCCTTCCCGGCCAGCGACCCCGGCGCGCTGGAGAACGGTCATGCCGACGACGCCCCGAAGTTCGAATCGGCTGCGGCACATGCCAAGGGCCGGGTGAGCAACCCGGTGCGGGTGCGCTCCGAAGACCGCGGCGAGTTCGAGCTCGACCACGGCGCGGTGGTGATCGCGGCCATCACGTCGTGCACCAACACCTCCAACCCCGAGGTGATGCTGGGTGCGGCGCTGCTGGCCCGCAACGCCGTAGAGAAGGGCCTGACGTCCAAGCCGTGGGTGAAGACGACCATGGCGCCAGGCTCGCAGGTGGTCCACGACTACTACGACAAGGCCGGCCTGTGGCCGTATTTGGAGAAGCTCGGCTTCTACCTCGTCGGCTACGGCTGCACCACGTGCATCGGTAATTCCGGTCCGCTGCCCGAGGAGATTTCCAAGGCGATCAACGACAACGACCTGTCGGTGTCGGCGGTGCTGTCCGGTAACCGCAACTTCGAGGGGCGCATCAACCCCGACGTGAAGATGAACTACCTGGCGTCCCCGCCGCTGGTGGTCGCCTACGCGTTGGCCGGGACCATGGACTTCGACTTCGAAAAGCAGCCGCTGGGCACCGACAAGGACGGCAACGACGTCTTCCTCAAAGACATCTGGCCGTCGCAGAAGGACGTGTCGGACACCATCGCCTCGGCGATCAGCCAGGAGATGTTCACCAAGAACTACGCCGACGTGTTCAAGGGCGACGAGCGCTGGCGCAACCTGCCCACCCCGAGCGGCAATACCTTTGAGTGGAACCAGGATTCGACCTACGTGCGCAAGCCCCCTTACTTCGAGGGGATGTCCGCCGACCCGGAACCGGTGAAAGACATCACCGGCGCCCGGGTGCTGGCGCTGCTCGGCGACTCGGTGACCACCGACCACATCTCCCCCGCCGGTGCCATCAAGCCGGGGACGCCCGCGGCGCAGTACCTCGACGAGCACGGCGTCGATCGCAAGGACTACAACTCCTTCGGCTCCCGGCGCGGCAACCACGAGGTGATGATTCGCGGCACCTTCGCCAACATCCGGCTGCGTAACCAACTGCTCGACGACGTTTCCGGCGGCTACACCCGCGACTTCACCCAGGACGGTGCCCCGCAGGCGTTCATCTATGACGCCGCGCAAAACTATGCGGCGCAGGACATTCCGCTGGTGGTGCTGGGCGGTAAAGAATACGGGTCCGGCTCCTCACGCGACTGGGCGGCCAAGGGCACGCTGCTGTTGGGCGTGCGGGCGGTGATCGCCGAGTCGTTCGAGCGCATCCACCGCTCCAACCTGATCGGCATGGGCGTGATCCCGCTGCAGTTCCCCGAAGGCAAGTCCGCCAAGGAGCTGGGGCTGGACGGCACCGAGGTGTTCGACATCACCGGCATCGAGGCGCTCAACGACGGCAAGACGCCAAAGACGGTGCGCGTCAAGGCCAGCAAGGACTCGGGCGACCCGGTCGAGTTCGACGCGGTGGTGCGCATCGACACGCCGGGAGAAGCCGACTACTACCGCAACGGCGGCATCCTGCAGTACGTGCTGCGCAACATGCTGAAGTCCGGCTAGTCCCCAGTCGTGCCCAAGGTAAGCGAGGGCCATCTGGCGGCACGCCGCCGCCAGATCCTCGACGGTGCCCGCCGCTGCTTCGCCGAATACGGCTACGACAAGGCCACGGTGCGCCGGCTGGAACAGGCGATCGGGATGTCGCGCGGTGCGATCTTCCACCACTTCCGCGACAAGGACGCGCTGTTCTTCGCGCTGGCGCACGAGGAT
Organism: Mycobacterium sp. E2238; assembly: GCF_001672665.1. NCBI lineage: Bacteria > Bacillati > Actinomycetota > Actinomycetes > Mycobacteriales > Mycobacteriaceae > Mycobacterium > Mycobacterium sp. E2238. The sequence goes on from NZ_LZKF01000063.1 coordinate 16,755, forward strand.
GCCGAGCGGATGGCCGACGTGGCGTCGCGCGCGGGCCTCATCCAGGTGATGCGCGACATGCTCGCCGCGCCCGACCAGTTCGACTGGCTGGCGACCAGGTTGGAGATCGCGCGCAAGCTGCGCAACGACCCGGAGTTCAGCCGCGGCTGGGCGGAGCGGTCCGCGGAATTGGCGGCGGCGACGACCGATCGGTTGCGCCGGCAGAAGGAGGCGCACCGGGTGCGCGACGACGTTCCCGGGGACGTTTTGCAGTGCTACCTGGAGTTGGTGCTCGACGGCCTGGTGGCCCGGCTGGCGTCAGGCGAAGACCCGCGCCGGTTGTCCGCCGTGCTCGACCTGGTGGAGAATTCGGTGCGCCGCAACGACTCTGGGCCGCAGGCGTAGCGCCACTGCGAACAAGGGGACGTGATTTCGCAGTGACGCTATACCCGCGAGGATCGCGAGGTGTGGTTGGGCCCGCCCCGGCCGCGCATCGTGGCACCGGCCTGCAGCAGCATGCTGTGTACCGATCCGTACGACCTGCCGGTGGACGCGGCCAGCGTGCGGATGCTGGCCCCGCCCTCATAGGCGCTGCGCAGCTCGAACAGCAACTGTTCGCGGGTCTGCTTCGACCTTTGCGGTGTCCTTTTCATGGATGCCCTCCGCGCCCGAACACGATCGACAAGCACCCAGAGTAAGAACCCGCCGTCGGCCGCGGGCGGAATTGGCGAAAAGCACCCAGAAGTCAGGCGAGCTCGATCAGGTCCCGGTATTCGTCGGACCAGAAATCCTCGGTGCCGTCGGGCAGCAGCACAACGCGCTGCGGGTCGAGGGCTTCGGCGGCACCGGGGTCGTGCGTTACCAGCACCACCGCACCCTGGTAGCTGCGCAGCGCGTCCAGCACCTGTTCGCGCGAGGCGGGATCGAGGTTGTTCGTCGGCTCGTCGAGCAGCAGGACGTTCGCCGTGGACGCCACCAGGCCCGCGAGCGCGAGCCGGGTTTTCTCACCGCCCGACAGGGTGCCCGCCGGCTGATCGAGTTGGGGCCCGCTGAACATGAACGCGCCGAGCAGGCCGCGCAGGTCCTGCTCGCCCGTGTCGGGAGCGGCGTGCCGGATGTTCTCCCAGACGCTCGCGTCGTTGTCGAGCGTGTCGTGCTCCTGCGCGAAATAACCCATGCGCAAACCGTGTCCGGGCTCCAGCCCGCCGGTGTCGGGCTTCTCGGTGCCGGCCAGCAGCCGCAGCAGAGTGGTCTTGCCAGCGCCGTTGAGCCCCAGCACCACCACCCGCGAGCCGCGGTCGATGGCCAAATCGACACCGCTGAACACCTCCAGCGACCCGTATGACTTGCTCAGTCCCTTGGCGACCAGCGGGGTGCGCCCGCACGGGGCGGGGGTGGGGAACTTGATGCGGGCCACCTTGTCGGCGACCCGCTCCTCGTCGAGCGCGGCCATCATCCGGTCCGCCCGACGCAGCATATTCTGTGCCGCAACGGCTTTGGTGGCCTTGGCGCCCAGCTTGGCGGCTTGCGTGCGCAAGGCGGCGGCCTTGCGTTCGGCGTTGGCGCGTTCGCGACGGCGCCGCTGTTCGTCCGTGGCCCGGGCGTCCAGGTACTTCTGCCAGCCCATGTTGTAGACGTCGACCTCTCCCCGCACGGCGTCCAGGAACCACACCCGGTTCACCACATCGGCGAGCAACTCGACGTTGTGGCTGATGATGACCAGGCCGCCCGTGTGCGACCGCAGGAAATCGCGCAGCCAGCCAACCGAATCCGCGTCCAGGTGGTTGGTCGGCTCGTCGAGCAGCAGCGTGGTCGACGAGCCCGCCCCGGTGTCGGACGCGGCGAACAGGATGCGCGCGAGCTCCACCCGGCGGCGCTGCCCGCCGGACAGCGTACGCAGCTTCTGCGTCAGCACCCGGTCCGGCAGCCCGAGGCTGGCGCAGATGCGGCTCGCCTCGCTCTCGGCGCCGTAGCCGCCCAACGCTACGAACCGCTCCTCCAGCTGTCCGTAGCGGCGGATGGCGCGGTCCCGGGCGTCGTCGTCGGCGACCTCGGCCATCAACGCCTGCTGCTTTTCCAGATCGGTGAGCAGGACATCCAGGCCGCGGGCCGACAGGACGCGGTCGCGGGCCAGCACCTCGAGATCGCCTTCTTTGGGATCCTGTGGCAGATAACCGATTTCACCGGCGCGTGCGACCGCTCCTGCGTACGGCTCGGTCTCCCCCGCCAGGATGCGCAGCGTCGTCGTCTTGCCCGCACCGTTGCGGCCGACCAGCCCGATGCGGTCGCCGGGCTGCACGCGCAGGTCCGGGCCGTCGGGTGAGAGCAGGATGCGCGCCCCAGCGCGGACCTCGAGGTCCGTGGCCGTGATCACATCTTCTCCCTAATGCTTGCGGCTATTTGTCGTCGGTGAATACCGGCGGGCGTCGTTCGGCGCGCGCGGCAACCGCTTCTTCGAAGTTGGCGGTGAGCAAACGAACGAACAGCTGACCCAAGCCTTCGGCTTGCATGTGCCCTTCCAGGCTACCGGCGTCTAGTCCACTCCACAGTGTGCGCTTGGTCAACTCGATTCCCGGCCGTGAGAACGCCGCTATGCGTGCGGCGATCGCGTAGCAGGTGTCGAGCAGCTGCTCGTCGGGCACCTGGCACGACACCAGCCCGATGCGCTCGGCCTCCTCCGCGGTGATGTCGCGGCCGGTCAGCATGATTTCGAACGCCCGCGACGAGCCGATGGCCCGGGGCAACAGGTAGCTCAGCCCCAGCTCGCTGGCGGTCAGGCCGTTGTTGATGCCGGCGGCGCGAAAGTACGCGCCGGTCGAGGCGACCCGGATGTCGGCGGCCAGCGCCAGGCACAGGCCGCCGCCGATGGCCGGGCCGTTCACCGCGGCGATCACCGGCTGATGCAGGCGCCGCAGCCCCAGGATGACCTCGTCGAGGATCTCCATCGAACGCAGCGCGTAGGTCGGACGGGTCAGCCCCTCGACGTGGGGCACCGAGCCCGCGGACTTGTGGTCGGCGCCCGAGGAGAACCCCCGGCCCGCCCCGGTCAGCACGACCACGCGCACCGAATTGTCGTACCTGACCTTCTCCAGGGCCTCTTTGAGCGGCACCATGACGTCGAACGCCATGGAGTTCATCCGCTCGGGCCGATTGAGGGTTATCAGCGCGACGCCGGGCCGCGGGTGCTCTACCAGTACCAGACTCACCCAAGCAACCTAGCGCGTAGGCGGGCGCCACCCTGCCTGCGCCGCGATGTGGGGGCTATTCGCCTTGACCGGCCTGGGCCGCGTCGACGTCGAACGCCTTGATTTGCTGCACCAGGTCTTCGAGAGCGGCCGGCGGCAGCGCCCCGGCCTGGTTGAAGAGCAGCTTGCCCTTCTTGAAGGCCATCAGCGTGGGGATGGAGCGGATCTGGGCGGCCGCGGCCAGCTGCTGCTCGGCCTCGGTGTCGACCTTGGCGTGCACGATGTCGGGGTGCTTCTCCGCGGACGCCTGGAAGGTGGGTCCGAACTGGCGGCACGGCCCGCACCAGGACGCCCAGAAATCGACGAGCACGATGTCGTTGCCCTCGATGGTTTCGTTGAACTTCTCAGCGGTGAGATCCAGTGTTGTCACATTTGCTCCAACGCCGGACCGCGACGTGGTGTTCCCGGGCTACCGCAGGGCCGGGGTTCGTCCCGACGACATCGACGCGTTACCGGGCCGCGGCCCACCGTAGGTTACGGTTGCGTACGTTTTCCCACGTCGGACACACTGATGCGGACGATTCGCCGCCTCAGGGACCAGTGAGGAAATCGCGTTGGGCCACTACATCGCTAACGTCCGTGATCTCGAGTTCAATCTGTTCGAAGTGCTCGACGTGGGAGCGGTGCTGGGCTCCGGAAGCTATAGCGACCTCGACGTGGAAACGGCGCGAACGATCCTGGCCGAAGCCGCCCGCCTGGCGGAGGGCCCGGTGGCCGAATCCTTCGCGTTCGCCGACCGCAACCCGCCGGTCTTCGACCCCGCCGAGCACACGATCAGCGTGCCGGACGAGTTGGTGAAGACCGTGCAGGTCATCAAGGAGGCCGGCTGGTGGCGGCTGATGCTCGACGAAGAGATCGGCGGCATGGCCGCACCCCCACCGCTGGCGTGGGCGGTCAACGAAATGATCATCTGCGCGAACCCTTCCGCCAACTTCTTCTGCCTCGGCCCGTTGATGGCCCAGGCGCTGTACGTCGAGGGCAACGAGGAACAGCGGCGCTGGGCGGCGGAGGGCGTCGAGCGCGGCTGGGCGGCCACCATGGTGCTCACCGAGCCCGACGCGGGCTCCGACGTCGGCGCCGGTCGGGCCAAGGCCATCGCACAGCCCGACGGCACGTGGCACATCGAGGGCGTCAAGCGGTTCATCTCCGGCGGAGACGTGGGCGGCACCGCCGAAAACATCTTCCACCTGGTACTGGCCCGGCCGGAGGGTGCCGGCCCCGGCACCAAGGGGCTCAGCCTGTTCTACGTCCCGCAATTCCTGTTCGACCCGGAAACGTTCGAGATCGGCGCGCGCAACGGGGTCTTCGCCACCGGGCTGGAACACAAGATGGGGATCAAGTCCTCCCCGACATGCGAATTGACCTTCGGCGCAACGGATTTGCCCGCTGTCGGGTACCTGGTCGGCGACGTGCACAACGGGATCGCGCAGATGTTCACCGTGATCGAGCACGCGCGCATGACGATCGGAGTGAAGGCCGCCGGCACCCTGTCCACGGGCTACCTCAACGCGCTGGCGTTCGCCAAGGAGCGGGTGCAGGGCGCGGATCTGACGCAGATGTCCGACAAGACCGCGCCGCGAGTCACCATCATCCATCACCCCGACGTGCGCCGCAGCCTGATGACGCAGAAGGCCTACGCCGAGGGTCTGCGGGCGCTGTACCTGTATGCCGCCGCGCATCAGGATGATGCTGTCGCGCAGCATGTTTCGGGAGCGGACCACCAGATGGCGCACCGCGTCGACGACTTACTGCTGCCGATCGTGAAGGGCGTGAGCTCCGAACGGGCCTACGAAGTGCTGACCGAGTCACTGCAGACGCTGGGCGGTTCGGGCTTCCTGCAGGACTATCCCCTCGAGCAATACATCCGCGACTCCAAGATCGATTCGCTCTACGAGGGCACCACCGCAATCCAGGCGCTGGACTTCTTCTTTCGCAAGATCGTTCGCGACCGCGGCGAGGCCCTGCAGTTCGTGACGGCTCAGATCACCGAGACCATCGACGGCTGCGACGAGGCCCTCGAGCCGCAGGCCCAACTGCTGCAGACCGCGCTCGACGAGGTGATGGCGATGACGGGCGCGTTGACCGGATACCTGATGTCCGCCGCCCAACATCCGGCCGAGATCTACAAAGTGGGCCTCGGATCGGTGCGCTACCTGCTCGCGGTGGGTGATCTGCTCATCGGCTGGCGATTGCTGGTGCAGGCGGGTGTCGCGCACGCGGCGTTGGCCGACGCGGCGCCGACCGACGCCGCCTTCTATCGGGGCAAGGTGGCGACCGCGGCGTTCTTCGCCAAGAACATGCTTCCGAAGCTCACGTCCCTGCGCAAAGTCATCGAGTCCATTGACGGCGAGATCATGCGCGTTCCGGAACAGGCGTTCTGACCGCCCCGGATTACACACAGGTTAGCTACAGCTTCGACGGGTAATACCCATTCCGTTGCGTCCAAACACGATTGGAGAACGTTGATGTCCGCCAGCTGTCCAACCTCCCGGCGTACCCGGTTCGCCGTCCTCGCGGTCACCGGGGTCGCCGCGTTGTCCGTCGCCGCGTGCAGCTCGTCCAACAAAGCGGGCCCGAGCACGTCGACCTCGACGTCCACCTCGGTGGTGACCTCGACGACCACGTCGCCCGCCCCGGCCAGCGGCGAAGCCCGGCTCAGCGGCCTGATCGCGTCGGTCGCGGGCAACTCCATCCAGGTCACCAAGGAAGACAAGTCCACCGCCGCCGTCAACTTCACCTCGACCACCAAGATCACCGAGACGACGCCCGCCGCGCTGACCGACGTCACCTCCGGCAGCTGCGTCACCGTGCGGCCGACCCAGCCGGCCCAGGGCGGGCAGCCCGTCACCGCGGCGTCCGTGAAGGTCAGCCCCTCGGTCAACGGCGCCTGCCCGGCCAAGCCGGCGGGGCAGGGTTCGGGACCGAGCTCGACCACCCCGCCGCCCCCGGGCTCACCCGCGCCGGCCCCCAAGCCGGCCCCGGTCCGCGGCTCGGTGGCGTCGGTGTCGGGTAACACCATCAATGTCACCGGCACCGACCCCAGCGGCAACACCACGCAAACCGCGGTGACGGTCGACGACAAGACCAAGTACAGCAAGCAGGCCACCGCGACCACCGACGCGATTGCGCAGGGTAAGTGCCTGTGGGCGCGCGGAACGATGGACAACGGCACGCTGCAGGCGACCAGCATCAACGTGCGGCAGGCCAATGACGGCAAGTGCGGCAAACCCAAGTAGCCCGGCCAGGGAGGCTGAGCGCGGCTGAGGCCGGCTGAGATTACCGTCACTCCAGGCGAGCGCGGCCGTGATAACCGCGCTCGCCTGGGTATTCGGTGGCGACGGCTTACCGCGCGATCGGAGATGTGACGATGTCCGCCACCTGGGTCAAACCCCGGCTCGCCCGGCTCGCGCTCGTCGCCGTCGTCGCCGTGATCCTGCTGTTGGTCGCCATGTGCCGTTCGAGCGACACGAAATCCAGCAGCCCCGCGGCGCCCTCGGTGCCGGCGGCCGCCGCACGCAGCGCGCCGCCGAGCGCGGCCCCGCCACCGCCACCCCCGCCGCCCGCGCCGAAGGACTACGTCGAGGGCATGGTCCAGTCGGTGGCCGGCGACAAGATTCAGCTCAGAACACGCGGCGGTTCGGCGACCGTCGACTTTGCCCCTGCGACACCCGTCTTCCAGGTTGCCCCGGCCACGCTGCCTGATGTCACCCCGGGCAGCTGCGTCAACGTACGAGCCACCCCGCAAAGTTCACCCGCGGCTGGCGTCACCGCGCAGACCGTCATGATCACGGCGGCCGTTGACGGCAAGTGCCCACCACCCGCCGGCTTCTATGGCACGGTCGCATCGGTGTCGGGAAACACCATCGCCGTCAACGGGATTGGGCCCGGCGGCCCCACCACGGTGACGGTCACCGACGTGACGTCCTACAAGAAGCAGACGATCAGCAACCCTCAGGCGATCACGAACGGCACGTGCATGGGGGCTCAGGGAACGAACGACGGCGGGGCGCTGCAGGCGATGACCATCAGTCTGGAACAATGCCCGCCGATGGGGCACCCGCACCACCACCTGCACCTGCCGCACCTGCCCTTCCACCTCTAGCGGCGATCGCAAGCGCGGCGAAGCCGGGCGCGGCGGGTCGCCGCCATAGGGCTAGCGGCGATCGCAAGCGCGGCGAAGCCGGGCGCGGCGGGTCGCCGCCGTAGGGCTAGCGGTGGGTGGCCTTGGCCGAGTCAGACAGTGAAACCAAGGGCACGCAGCTGTTCGCGCCCGTCTTCGGTGATCTTGTCGGGCCCCCACGGCGGGTTCCACACCCAGTTGATGCGCAGCTCGTCGACCAGTCCGCTGCTGACGAGCGCGCTGCGGGACTGGTCCTCGATGACGTCCGTCAGCGGGCAGGCCGCCGAGGTCAACGTCATGTCGATCAGGGCGACGGTTCCCTCGTCGCCCTCTTCCACGTTGAGGCCGTAGACCAGTCCGAGATCGACGACGTTGATACCCAATTCGGGGTCGACGACGTCGCGCATCGCCTCCTCGAGATCGGCAAGGAATTCGTCATCCGGTGCGGCGGTCTCGCTCATTTTCTTCCTCCTCGAAGTCCGCGCCCCTGTCAGTGCAAGCCTGGGCCAGTGCGTCCTTGAACGCCATCCATCCCAGCAGTGCGCATTTCACCCGGGCCGGGTATTTGGCCACTCCGGCGAACGCGATCCCGTCGCCGAGGATGTCCTCGTCGCCCTCGATGGTGCCGCGCGAAGACACCATTTCGGTGAACGCGGCGACGGTCTGCAGCGCCTCGGGCACCGTCTGACCGATCACCTGCTGGGTGAGCACCGAGGTGGCCGCCTGGCTGATCGAACAGCCCTGCCCGTCATACGAGACGTCCGCGATGCGCCGGCCGTCGTCGGACAGCGTGACCCGCAGCGTCACCTCGTCGCCGCAGACCGGGTTGACGTGAGAGACCTGCGCGCCGAAAGGCTCCCGCAGCCCGCGGTGCTGCGGATGCTTGTAGTGGTCGAGGATCACGTCCTGATACATCTGCTCCAGGCGCACGGTCATTGTCTCCCAAAGAATTCCAGCGCGCGCCGCACTCCGGCGACCAGCCGCTCGACCTCGTCGGGGGTGTTGTACACGGCGAATGATGCCCGGGCGGTGGCCGCCACGCCGAATCGGCGGTGCAGCGGCATCGCGCAGTGATGCCCCACGCGCACCGCGACGCCCTCGTCGTCGAGCACCTGGCCGACGTCGTGCGCGTGCACGCCGTCGACGACGAAGGAGACGGGCGAGCCCCGGTTTTCCATGGTGGCCGGCCCGACGATCCGCACGCCGTCGATGCCCGACAGGCCCTCGAGGGCCACAGTGACCAGCTCACGCTCGTGCGCCTCGACGGCGTCCATGCCGACGGCGCCCAGATAACGCGCGGCCGCGCCCAGCCCGACCACCTGTGAGGTCATCGGCGTGCCGGCCTCGAACCGTTGCGGCGCAGGCGCGTAGGTCGACGCCTCCATCGTCACCGTCTCGATCATCGACCCACCGGTGAGGAACGGCGGCAGCTGCGACAACACCTCGCGACGGGCGTAGAGCGCGCCGACCCCGTTGGGGGCCAACATCTTATGGCCGGAGAAGGCGGCGAAGTCGACTCCGAGCGCGTGCAGGTCGACCGGCTCGTGGGGCACCGACTGGCAGGCGTCCAGCACCGTCACCGCGCCCACCGCGTGAGCGCGGCCGACCAGTTCGGCCACCGGCGAAACCGCGCCGGTCACGTTCGAATGATGGCTGAAGGCAACAACTTTCACACGCTCGCTGAGCTCCAGCGAGTCGAGGTCGATGCGCCCGTCGTCGGTCACGCCGTACCAGCGCAGGGTGGCGCCGCTGCGGCGGGCAAGCTCCTGCCACGGGACGATGTTGGCGTGGTGCTCCAACTCGGTGGTGACGATGACGTCACCCTCGCCCACGGCCCGGTCGAACCGCTTGTCGCCCAGCACGTATGACGCCAGGTTCAGCGCCTCGGTGGCGTTGCGGGTGAACACCAGCTCGTCGGCATCGGCGCCGACGAACGCGGCGATGTCCGCGCGGCCCTGCTCGTAGGCGTCGGTCGCCTCCTCCATCAGCTGGTGCGCACCGCGATGCACCGCGCCGTTGGAGGTGATCAGGAACTCACGTTCGGCATCGAGCACCTGCAGCGGGCGCTGGGACGTCGCGCCGGAATCCAGGTACGCCAACTGCTTCCCGCCGCGCATCACGCGCTTCAAGATCGGGAAGTCGGCGCGGATCGCGTCGACGTCCAGTGCTGTCCGCGTCATGCTTACGCCCCTGCGGCCGCCGCTCGCGGTGATCGCAAGCTCGGCGAAGCCGGGCGCGGCGGGTCGCCGCCATCGGTCTGCGTGAAGCGCACGTAGCCGCTCTCCTCGAGTTCGTCGGCCAGCTCCGGCCCACCCGATTCGACGATCCGGCCGCCGACGAACACGTGCACGAACTGCGGCCGAATGTAACGCAGGATCCGGGTGTAGTGGGTGATCAGCAGGATGCCGCCGTGCTCTGCCTCGGCGTAGCGATTCACGCCCTCGCTGACCACGCGCAGCGCGTCCACGTCCAGACCGGAGTCGGTCTCGTCGAGGATGGCGATCTTGGGCTTGAGCAATCCCAGCTGCAGGATCTCGTGGCGCTTCTTCTCGCCGCCGGAAAACCCTTCGTTCACACTGCGTTCGGCGAAAGCCGGGTCGATGTCGAGGTCACTCATGGCGGCCTTGACCTCCTTGACCCAGTGCCGCAGTTTCGGCGGCTCGCCGCGAACGGCGGTCGCCGCGCTGCGCAGGAAGTTCGACATCGACACGCCCGGCACCTCGACGGGGTACTGCATGGCCAGGAACAGTCCGGCGCGGGCGCGCTCGTCGACGCTCATGTCCAGAACGTTCTGGCCGTCCAGCGTGATCGACCCGGACGTCACCCGGTACTTCGGGTGACCGGCGATCGCGTAGGACAGCGTGGACTTGCCCGAGCCGTTGGGGCCCATCACCGCATGCGTCTCACCGGAATTCACCGTCAGGTTTACGCCGTTGAGGATAGGGATCTCGCGGCTTCCCTCGGGCGCGTTCGGGTCTTCGACGCTGACGTGCAGGTCTTTGATTTCCAATGTCGTCATGACGCTGTTGTCTTCTCCGTGATTTCCAGTTCGTGTTCGATGGCGGCGGTCAGGCGCTCCCGGATGTCGGGCACGGCGATCTTCGAGATGATCTCCCCGAAGAAGCCGCGCACGACCAGCCGGCGCGCCTGGTCTTCGGGGATGCCGCGGGCACGCAGGTAGAACAGTTGCTCGTCGTCGAATCGTCCGGTGGCGCTGGCGTGCCCGGCGCCGACGATTTCGCCGGTCTCGATCTCCAGGTTGGGCACCGAGTCGGCGCGCGCCCCGTCGGTGAGCACCAGGTTTCGGTTCACCTCGAAGGTGTCGGTGTCGGTGGCTTCCGCGCGGATCAGCACGTCGCCCACCCAGACGGTGTGGGCGTCGGGCCGCTGCGATGCCGGGTCCCCTTGCAGCGCACCCTTATACAGCACGTTCGACTTGCAATTGGGTTGCGCGTGGTCGACCAGCAGCCGCGACTCCAGGTGCTGCCCGTCGTCGGCGAAGTACAGCCCCAGCAATTCCGCGTCCCCGCCCGGGGCGGTGTACCGCACGTTGGCCGACATCCGCACCACTTCGCCGCCCAGGGTGACGGCGACGTGCCGCAGCACCGCGTCCTTACCCAGCCTGGCGTGCTGCGCGGACAGGTGAACCATGTCGTCGGCCCAGTCCGCGATCCACACAACGGTGAGGCGGGCGGCATCGCCGACGATGAATTCGACGTTGTCGGCGTAGGTTCCGCTGCCCTGGTGGTCGATCACCACGACCGCCTCGCCCAGTTCGGACACGTTGACCTGCAGGTGCCCGTACGCGACCGCGCCGGCGCCGGGGCCCGTCACGGTGATGTTGATCGGCTCGGCGATCTGCGTGTCGCGCCCGATGCTCACCAGCGTCGCGGAGTTGAACGACGAAAACGCTTGCGCCGCAACGCGGTCGGTGGGTACACCGGCACGGCCGAGCCGTTCGTCGCCCCGGCGGACCGTCTCGACCTGCACGCCCGGCTGTTCGCTGACGCTGATCTGCGCCTTGCCGGTCGTTTGCGCCGAGCCGTCGTGCAGGCCGCGCAGCCGACGCAGCGGGGTGAACCGCCAGATTTCGTCGCGCCCGCTGGGCACCTCGAACGCGTCCACGTCGAAGGACGCGAACAACTCGCCCTTGTTCAGCGCAGCAGCAGCAGAAGAAGCGGTCATCCGACCGCGCCCTCCATCTGCAATTCGATGAGCCGGTTGAGCTCCAGGGCGTACTCCATAGGCAGTTCCTTGGCGATCGGCTCGACGAAGCCGCGCACCACCATCGCCATCGCCTCGTCCTCGGTAAGTCCGCGGCTCATCAGGTAGAACAGCTGGTTGTCGCTGACCTTGGACACGGTGGCCTCGTGGCCCATCGTGACGTCGTCCTCGCGGATGTCGACGTAGGGGTAGGTGTCGCTGCGGCTGATCGTATCGACCAGCAGCGCATCACATTTCACGCTGGAGCGCGAGCCGTGGGCACCCTTGTTCACCTGCACCAGGCCGCGGTAGGAGGTACGGCCGCCGCCGCGGGCCACCGACTTGGACACGATGTTGCTCGACGTGTTCGGCGCCAGGTGCAGCATCTTGGCGCCGGCGTCCTGGTGCTGGCCCTCCCCGGCGAAGGCGACCGACAAGACCTCACCCTTGGCGTGCTCTCCGGTCATCCACACCGCCGGGTACTTCATGGTCACCTTGGACCCGATGTTGCCGTCGACCCACTCCATGGTGGCGCCGGCCTCCGCGCGGGCGCGCTTGGTGACCAGGTTGTAGACGTTGTTCGACCAGTTCTGGATGGTGGTGTAACGGCAACGGCCACCGGGCTTCACGATGATTTCCACCACCGCCGAGTGCAACGAGTCCGACGTGTAGATGGGCGCGGTGCAGCCCTCGACGTAATGCACGTAGGCGTTTTCGTCGACGATGATCAGCGTCCGCTCGAACTGGCCCATGTTCTCGGTATTGATGCGGAAGTAGGCCTGCAGCGGGATGTCGACGTGCACGCCCGGCGGGACGTAGATGAACGAACCGCCACTCCACACCGCGGTGTTGAGCGCGGAGAACTTGTTGTCGCCGGCCGGGATCACGGTGCCGAAGTACTGCTTGAAGAGGTCCTCGTGCTGACGCAGGCCGGTGTCGGTGTCGACGAAGATGACACCCTGAGACTCCAGGTCCTCGCGAATCTGGTGATAGACAACCTCGGACTCGTACTGGGCGGCCACACCTGCGACCAGGCGCTGCTTCTCGGCCTCCGGGATACCCAGCCTGTCGTAGGTGTTCCGGATGTCCTCGGGCAGGTCATCCCAAGAGGCGGCCTGCTTTTCGGTGGAGCGCACGAAGTACTTGATGTTGTCGAAGTCGATGCCCCCGAGGTCCGAACCCCACGTCGGCATCGGCTTGCGCTCGAAGATGCGCAACGCCTTCAGCCGCGTCTGCAGCATCCAGTCGGACTCGTTCTTCTTCGCCGAGATGTCGCGGACCACCGCCTCGGACAGCCCGCGCTGGGCGCTGGCCCCCGCGACGTCGGTGTCCGCCCAGCCATAGCCGTAGCGGCCCAGCGAGGCGATCGTCTGCTCCTGGGTCAACGGCTCGGCTTCTCCCGCTTTAAAGGCCTTTTGGGCCTCTGGCGTGAGGGTCATAACGACGCTCCTTCGATGCTCGTGGTGTCGCGACGCGGGCTGGGCGCCGGGGTCAGTGGTACGTGGGTGGTGCAGGCGCAGTCCCCGTTGACGATGGTCGCCAACCGCTGCACGTGGGTCCCGAGCACCTCGGCCATGGCCTGCTGCTCGGCCTCGCACAGCTCCGGGAATTCCTCGGCGACGTGCGAAACGGGGCAGTGGTGCTGGCAGATCTGCACGCCGTGGATCGGTCCCCCGACCCGTGTCGTGGTGGCGACGTAGCCGGCTTTGGTCAGCGCGCCGGCAACCCGTTCGGCGGCCGCCTCGACCTCGGCGTCGTCGTCGCTGTCCGCCGCGGGCACGCCGGCCAGGATCGCGTCGATCCGCTGCCGGGCGAAGGTGCGGACGGCGTCCTCCCCGCCGATCTCCCGTAGCTGGCGCATGGCCGCCGACGCGAGGTCGTCGTAGGCGTGCTCGAGCTTGGCGCGGCCCGCCGCGGTGAGCCGGAAGCGCTTGGCGGGGCGCCCGCGCCCCACCTGCTGCCAGGACGCGGCGGGCACCGACTCGGCGTCGCCCGCCTCGATCAGGGCGTCGAGATGGCGCCGCACACCGGCGGCCGCCAACCCGAGCCGGTCGCCGATCTCGCCGGCGGTGATCGATCCGGACTCCACCAGCAGGCGCACGATGGCGCGCCGGGTGTGGCCGTCCCGAACCGCGGCGGCCGCTGCACCCACGGCAGCGTCGTCGAGATCGGTTCGGATTTTCACAACACCAGTGTGACGCAATTCCAGGGATCGGTCTACCAAGGGTGCCCTGAGCGGGCGTTGCGCTGGTCACACTCGCACATTGGGCGGCACATCCCCCGCAAGCGGGTGGGGTGCCGGGACGCCCCGGCGGCTACGCTGCTCTGATGGCAGCCCGCCACCACGTGCTGAGCTCGTCGATCGCCAGCTTGCATGGCGACGAGCAGGCGGTGGGCACGCCGCTGAACGATACCGAGCTCACCGCGCTGCAACGCACCCGCCTGTTCGGGGCCACCGGCACCGTCCTGATGGCGATCGGCGCGCTGGGCGCCGGGGCCCGGCCCGTCGTGCAGGACCCCACGTTCGGGGTGCGGTTGCTCAACCTGCCGTCGCGGATCCAGACGGTGTCGTTGACGATGACCACGACCGGCGCGGTGATGATGGCGCTGGCCTGGCTGATGCTCGGCCGGTTCGCGTTGGCCAGCAGGCGGATGTCGCGCGGCGACCTGGACCGCACCTTGCTGCTGTGGACGCTGCCGCTGCTGATCGCGCCGCCGATGTACAGCAAGGACGTCTACTCCTACCTGGCCCAGAGCCAGATCTCCCTGGAAGGACTCGACCCCTACCGGGTCGGTCCGGCGTCCGGACTAGGCCTGTCCCACGTCTTCACGCTGTCGGTCCCCACCCTGTGGCGGGAGACCCCGGCGCCCTACGGCCCGCTCTTTCTGTGGATCGGGCGCGGCATCTCGGCGATCACCGGCGAGAACATCGTCGCCGCCGTGCTGTGTCACCGGCTGGTGGAGCTGATCGGCGTGGGCTTGATCGTGTGGGCGACCCCGCGGCTGGCCCGGCGCTGCGGCGTCGCCGAGGTCAGCGCGCTGTGGCTGGGCGCGGCCAATCCGCTGCTGATCATGCATCTGGTCGCCGGCGTGCACAACGAGGCGTTGATGCTCGGGCTGATGCTCGCGGGGGCCGAGTTCGCCCTGCGGGGCATCGATTCTCCGCGACTGTTCCCGGCCTCATGGCGGCCCGGCCCCGACTGGGAGCCGTTGGGCATGCTGCTGGCTGGCGCGATCCTGATCACCTTGTCGTCGCAGGTGAAATTGCCGTCGCTGCTGGCGCTCGGGTTCGTCACTATGGCGCTGGCCTACCGCTGCGGGGGCAACCTGCGGGCGCTGCTGCTCGCGGGCGGCGCGATGACGACGTTGTCGCTGGCGGTGATGGCGGCGGTCGGCTGGGCCAGCGGCCTCGGGTTCGGCTGGATCTACACGCTCGGCACCGCCAACGTCGTGCGCAGCTGGATGTCGCCGCCCACCCTGCTCGCACTGGGCACCGGGCAGGTGGGGATCCTGCTGGGACTCGGCGATCACACCACCGCGGTGCTGGGGCTCACCCGCGCCATCGGCGTGCTGATCATCATGGTCATGGTGGGCTGGCTGCTGCTGGCCGTCTTCCGCGGCCGGTTGCACCCGATCGGTGGCCTGGGCGTGGCGCTGGGCGTCACTGTGCTGCTGTTTCCCGTCGTGCAGCCCTGGTATCTGTTGTGGGCGATCATTCCGCTGGCCGCCTGGGCGACCCGCAGCGGATTCCGGGTGGCGGTCATCGTCATCACCCTCGTCGTCGGCATCTTCGGCCCGACCGCCAACGGGGACCGCTTCGCGCTGTTCCAGATCGTGGACGCCACGCTGGCCAGCACCGTCATCGTGGCGGCGCTCATCGCGCTGACGTACACCCGCCTGCCCTGGCGGCGGCTCCCGGGCGAGGACGCCGGAACGCCCGAAGCGGTCGTTGAAACCGCACCCACACCCGAGACGCCCCAGACCCCCCTGGCCACCCCGCGTTCCGAGGCGGTGCCCGACGCCTACGCTGATTCCACGTGAGCTCGGACGTTCCTGAAACAGTCGTGCGACTTCGCGGGGTGAGCAAGCACTACGGATCCACCACGGCCGTCGCCGATCTCGACCTCGAGGTGCACGCCGCCGAAGTGCTCGCCCTGCTGGGCCCCAACGGCGCCGGCAAGACCACGACGGTCGAAATGTGCGAGGGTTTCGTGCGCCCGGACGCCGGCACCATCGAGGTGCTCGGGCTGGACCCGATCGCCGACAACGCCCGCCTGCGCACCCGCATCGGGGTGATGTTGCAGGGTGGCGGCGGCTATCCCAGCGCCCGCGCGGGGGAAATGCTCAACCTGGTCGCCTCCTACGCCGCCGACCCGCTGGACCCGGCGTGGCTGCTGGACACCCTGGGCCTCACCGATGCCGCCCGCACCACCTACCGACGCCTCTCCGGTGGGCAGCAGCAGCGGCTCGCGCTGGCGTGCGCGCTGGTCGGCCGCCCGGAACTGGTCTTCCTCGACGAACCAACCGCGGGCATGGACGCGCACGCCCGGCTGCTGGTGTGGGAACTGATCGACGCGTTGCGCCGCGACGGCGTGACGGTGCTGCTGACCACCCACCAACTCAAGGAGGCCGAGGAGCTGGCCGATCGGCTGGTCATCATCGACCACGGCGCGACCGTCGCCGCGGGTACGCCGACCGAGCTGATGCGCGCCGGCGCGAAGGACGAGCTGCGGTTCACCGCGCCGCCGCGGCTCGACCTGTCGCTGCTGACCGCCGCCCTGCCCGAGGAGTACAAGGCATCCGAGGTGACGCCGGGCGAGTATCTGGTCGAGGGCCCGGTCGACCCTCAAGTGCTGGCCACCGTGACGGCGTGGTGCGCGCGGATCGACGTGCTGGCCACCGACATGCGCGTCGAGCAGCGCAGCCTCGAGGATGTGTTCCTCGACCTCACCGGCAGGAAGTTGCGGCCTTGAATCTGGACAAGACCCAATCGAACGTCTTTCCCGCGGGGACCTTCACCCCCGACCCGCGGCCCAGCACCGTGCCGCGGATGCTGGCCGCGCAGTTCGGCCTCGAGCTCAAGCTGCTGCTGCGCAACGGCGAGCAGCTGCTGCTGACCATGTTCATCCCGATCACGCTGCTAGTCGGGTTGACGCTCTTGCCGTTTGGCTCCTTCGGGCACAACCGCGCCGCCACCTTCGTTCCGGCCATCATGGCCCTCGCGGTCATCTCGACCGCCTTCACCGGGCAGGCCATCGCGGTCGCCTTCGACCGCCGCTACGGCGCGCTCAAGCGGCTGGGGGCGACCCCGCTGCCGGTCTGGGGCATCATCGCCGGCAAGTCGCTGGCTGTGGTCACCGTGGTGTTCCTGCAGGCAATCCTGTTGGGCGCCATCGGGTTTGCGCTGGGCTGGCGACCCGCCCCCGCCGCGTTGGCGTTGGGTGCGGCGGTCATCGCTCTGGGCACCGCGGGCTTCACCGCCCTCGGGCTGTTGCTGGGGGGGACGCTGCGGGCCGAGATCGTGCTCGCGGTCGCCAACCTGCTGTGGTTCGTCTTCGCCGGCCTCGGTGCGCTGACGGTGGAATCCGGGATGATCCCGACGGGCGTCAAGTGGGCGGCCCGGCTCACCCCGTCGGGCGCGCTGACCGAGGCCCTGTCGCGGGCGATGGTCCTGTCGGTGGACTGGTTCGGTGTCGTCGTCCTGGCGGTGTGGGGCGCGGTGGCGGCGCTGGCGGCGCTGCGCTGGTTCCGGTTCACCTGACGGGCGGTTCGGCTCGGTTCGGGTTCGCGACACGTAAACCACGCACACGACACGCCGATGCGGCTGTGCGTGGTTTAAGTCTCGCGACGCGAGGGCTTACTACAGGACGTAGTTTTCCTTGGCCTACCATCGGGCCATGCCCGTGGGACGCACGCTGATGCGGTTGGTCGACCTGCTCCCCAACCCGAGCGTGCGCGTCCAGCGCCTCGTCGCCGCGGCCGTCATCCTCACCCAGGGCGGCATCGCCGTCACCGGCGCGATCGTCCGGGTCACGGCGTCGGGGCTCGGTTGTCCCACCTGGCCGCAGTGCTTTCCGGGTAGCTTCGTCCCGGTCGCGCACGCCGAGGTGCCGCGCGTCCACCAGGCGGTCGAGTTCGGCAATCGGATGATCACCTTCGCGGTGGTCGTCGCCGCGGCGCTCGCCGTGCTGGCCGTGACCCGGGCGCGCCGCCGCCGGGAAGTGCTGGTGTACGCGTGGCTGATGCCGGTGTCGACGGTGGTCCAGGCGGTCATCGGCGGCATCACCGTGCGCACCGGGCTGCTGTGGTGGACGGTGGCCATCCACCTGCTCACCTCGATGACGATGGTGTGGCTGTCGGTGCTGCTCTACGTCAAGATCGGCGAGCCCGACGACGGAGTGGTGCACCGGCGCGTGGCCCGGCCGCTACGCGCCCTGACCGCGCTGATCGGCCTGGACCTGGCCGTGGTGCTGGTCACCGGCACGCTGGTGACGGCCGCCGGCCCGCACGCGGGAGACCGCAGCCCCACCCGAACCGTCCCCCGGCTCAAGGTCGCCGTGGACACCCTGGTCCACGCCCACTCCTCGCTGCTGATCGCCTACCTCGCCCTGCTGGTCGGGCTGGGCTTCGGGCTGTTGGCGGTGGGCGCCGCCCGGCCCATCCTGCGGCGGCTGATCGTCCTGCTCGCCCTGGTGTGCGCGCAGGCCGCGGTCGGCACCGCCCAGTACTTCACTGGAGTGCCCGCCGCGCTGGTCGCCCTGCACGTGGCCGGGGCCGCGGCGTGCACCGCCGCGACCGCCGCGCTATGGGCGTCGATGCGAGAGCGGGCCGAGCCCGAGCCGCTCGCAGGCTGACTCCACGGCCAGCGCGAACTCGCGCTGTGCGCGCTCGCGGGTGGTGGCGTCCAGGTGCCGCCAGCCCAGCGAGGGCGCGACGAGGTCGAGCCGCACCAGCCGATCCCCGGCCACGTCGGCGCGCGCGTAGAGCAGGTCGCGGGCCGCGATTCCGGCGCGATCCGCGGCCGCCGCGAGCGCGGTGTAGCCGAGATCCCAAGTTTCGAACTCCGGCTCGTCCGGCCAGGCGTGCGACTGCTTGCCGGCCAGGAAGATCAACGCCGCCCCCGCCGTCCCGCCCGCCAGCGTCGGCACCCCGTGGTTCTCCAGGTCGCGCAGATACCGCTCGCCGAGGTTCCAAACGACCGCGTCGGGGGGGTTGAGCAGGTGGCGCACCCGCCGCGTCCAGGCCAGGAATTCGTCGCGCCGGTCCGGATCGTCCGCGGTCGCACGGAGGATGACCAGGTCGGCGCGCAGGGTCTCGGGGTCGTCCCAGGACCGCCAGCGGGCGTGCAGCCCACGAGTTCGCAACGCGGGCACCAGGCCGGCGTCGGCGGGGTCGCCGCCGGCGCGCCCGGGAGGACCCGCCAGCACGATGCGGGGATGGAAGATGTCCGGACGGGCGAGTTTCATGCCCGGGCATGATAAGCACATGCACGCAATCGAAGTCAGCGAAACCGGCGGCCCCGAGGTGCTGCGCTACATCGACGCGCCCCAACCCACGCCGGGGTCCGGCGAGGTGCTGATCAAGGCCGAGGCGATCGGCGTCAACTACATCGACACCTATTTCCGCTCGGGCCAGTACCCGCGTGAGCTGCCGTTCATCCTCGGTTCGGAACTGTGCGGCACCGTCGCCGCGGCGGGCGACGGCGTCGACGGGTTCCGCGTCGGCGACCGGGTGGTCAGCGCGTCGGCGTCGGGCGGTTACGCCGAATACGCCACAGCCCCAGCGACTTTGACGGCACACGTGCCGGACGGCGTGAGTTCAGACGTGGCGGCGTCGGTGCTGCTGAAAGGCTTGACCGCGCACTACCTGCTCAAGTCCGTGTATCCGGTGCAGGCCGGCGACACCATCCTGGTGCACGCCGGCGCGGGCGGGGTCGGATTGATCCTGACGCAGTGGGCCCATCTGCTGGGCGCCCGGGTCATCACCACGGTCTCCACGCCGGAGAAGGCCCGGCTGTCCCGGCGGGCCGGTGCCGACGAGGTGCTGTCCTACCCCGACGACGCGGACGAATTCGGCCGGCAGATTCGCGGGCTCACCGACGGCGCCGGCGTCGAGGCCGTGTACGACGGCGTGGGCGCCACGACGTTCGAGGCCAGCCTCGCCAGCCTGGCGGTGCGGGGAACGCTGGCGCTGTTCGGAGCGGCCAGCGGACCCGTTCCGCCGTTCGACCCGCAGCGCCTCAACGCCGCCGGCTCGGTGTTCCTGACCCGGCCGTCGCTGGCGCACTTCATCCGCACCGGCCAGGAATTCAGTTGGCGGGCAGAGGAATTGTTCGACGCGATCGCCGGCGGGGCCATCACCGTCGAGGTCGGCGGGCGCTATCCGCTGTCGGAAGCCACGCGCGCCCATCAGGACCTGCAGGGCCGCAAGACCGCCGGCTCCATCGTGCTGCTGCCCTGAGAGCGCAGCCGCGACGCGGGGCGTCAGAACAAATGCGGCAGCGCGATCACCGAGTCGACCGCCAACGCGCAGAACACCACTGCGAGGTAGTTGTTCGATTGCAGGAACAACCGCAGCGGCTTGACGGGCTCGCCGGCGCGAACCCCGGCGTGGAGCTGGTGGGCCATCGCCAGGAACCACACCCCGGCGACCACGGCGACCGCCGCGTAGAGCCAGCCGGTGGCCAGCGCCAGCGCCAGTGTCGCCGCGACCGTCAGCCAGGTGTAGATCAGGATCTGCTTGGTGACCTGACGCTCGGTCGCGACGGCGGGCAGCATCGGGACGCCGGCCGCTTTGTAGTCGTCCTTGTAACGCATCGCCAGCGCCCAGGTGTGTGGCGGCGTCCAGAAGAAGATGATCGCGAACATCACCAGCGCCGGCCAGCCGATGGTGCCGGTGACGGCCGACCAGCCGATCATCACCGGCATGCAGCCGGCGGCGCCGCCCCACACGACGTTCTGCGACGTACGCCGCTTGAGCAGCAGCGTGTAGACCAGCACATAGAAGGCGATGGTGGCGCCGGCCAGGTGTGCCGACAGCATGTTCGTCGTCCACCACAGCCAAAAGAACGACGCCACCGACAGCGCCAATCCGAACACCAGCGCGTGGCTGCGCGGGACCCTGGCGCTGGCCAGTGGCCGGCGCGCCGTGCGCTTCATCACCTTGTCGATGTCGGCGTCGGCCACGCAGTTCAGGGTGTTGGCTCCCCCGGCGGCCAGCATCCCGCCGACCAACGTGTTGAGGATCAGCAGCGGATTCACGGCGCCGCGGTGGGCAAGCAGCATGGCCGGAATGGTGGTGACGAGCAGCAGCTCGATTACCCGCGGCTTGGTCAGTGCCAGATACGCCAGCACCGTGCCCTGTATTCGGCTCGGTGCCCCTCGACTCGGGGCGACGCGCCCGCGAACGCTCACGCAATCACTCCTTGGGGTCGCAGCAGCGCGCAGCATCTACTACACACGATGGTAGACCGCGGCCCGCTTATGGCCCGCCCGCAGGGTCCATTCACCCAGACTTCTCCCAGATTTCCGAACTGAATGTTACGGGTCGACGGCCACCGCGTAATTTTCACACGGGCCGGCTGCGGGTACCCAAAACCTGCACTGCAAGAGCCGGCCCTCCCGCACTAGGGTGGGATTGATCAGCTTGATGACCCCAAGGACTGAGTCTGTGACCACACTCGAAGAGATCTCGACGCTGACCCAACCGCATCTCCCCGACGACTGGTCCGAGCTCGACTCGGCTGCCGTCGACACCGTTCGGGTGCTGGCCGCCGACGCGGTCCAGAAGGTTGGCAACGGACATCCCGGAACGGCGATGAGCCTGGCCCCGCTGGCGTACACCCTGTTCCAGCGCACGATGAAACACGATCCCAGCGACACCTATTGGCTCGGTCGCGACCGGTTCGTGTTGTCCTGCGGGCA
The DNA here is from genome assembly GCF_001672665.1 of Mycobacterium sp. E2238. Taxonomy (NCBI): domain Bacteria; kingdom Bacillati; phylum Actinomycetota; class Actinomycetes; order Mycobacteriales; family Mycobacteriaceae; genus Mycobacterium; species Mycobacterium sp. E2238. The sequence goes on from NZ_LZKF01000063.1 coordinate 38,225, forward strand.
CAGCAGCCTGACGCTGTACATCCAGCTGTACTTGGGCGGGTTCGGCCTGGAGCTGTCCGACATCGAGTCGTTGCGCACATGGGGTTCCAAGACGCCCGGGCACCCGGAGTTCCGGCACACCAAGGGCGTTGAGATCACCACCGGTCCGCTCGGCCAGGGCCTGGCCTCAGCGGTGGGCATGGCCATGGCCGCGCGCTACGAGCGCGGGTTGTTCGACCCCGACGCCGCCGAGGGCACCAGCCCGTTCGACCACTTCATCTACGTGATCGCCTCCGACGGCGACATCGAGGAGGGCGTCACCTCCGAAGCCTCGTCGCTGGCCGCGGTCCAGCAGCTGGGCAACCTCATCGTGTTCTACGACCACAACCAGATCTCGATCGAGGACGACACCAACATCGCGCTGTGCGAGGACACCGCCGCGCGCTACGAGGCCTACGGCTGGCACGTGCAAAGGGTCGAAGGCGGCGAGAACGTCGTCGGCATCGAGGAGGCCATCGCCAACGCCAGGGCGGTCACCGACCGGCCGTCGTTCATCGAGTTGCGCACCATCATCGGCTTCCCGGCGCCGAAGTTGATGAACACCGGCAAGGCGCACGGCGCGGCGCTGGGCGACGAGGAAGTCGCGGCCGTCAAGGAGATTTTGGGCTTCGATCCCGAGAAGAAGTTCGAGGTGCGCGACGAGGTCATCGCCCACACCCGCAAGCTGGTGGACCGGGGCAAGGAAGCACACGAGAAGTGGCAGGCGGACTTCGACGCGTGGGCGGAGCGCGAACCCGACCGCAAGGCACTGCTGGACCGGTTGACCGCCGAGGAATTGCCCGACGGCTGGGAAGCCGACATCCCGCGCTGGGAACCCGGCGACAAGGCGCTGGCGACCCGTGCGGCGTCCGGCAAGGTGCTCAATGCCGTGGGTCCGAAGCTTCCGGAGTTGTGGGGCGGCTCGGCCGACCTGGCGGGCAGCAACAACACCACCATGGACAACGTCAAATCCTTTGGTCCGCCGTCGATTTCGACCAAGGACTACACGGCGGACTGGTACGGCCGCACGCTGCACTTCGGTGTGCGCGAGCACGCGATGGGCGCCATCCTGTCCGGCATCGTGCTGCACGGCCCGACCAGGGCCTACGGCGGCACGTTCCTGCAGTTCTCCGACTACATGCGCCCGGCGGTGCGGCTGGCCGCGCTGATGGACATCGACACCATCTACGTGTGGACGCACGACTCGATCGGGCTCGGCGAGGACGGACCGACACACCAGCCGATCGAGCACCTCGCGGCGCTGCGCGCCATCCCCAAGCTGTCGGTGGTGCGGCCCGCCGACGCCAACGAGACGGCGTACGCCTGGCGCACAATCCTCGCCCGCGGCAACGGCAGCGGCCCGGTCGGGCTGATCCTGACCCGCCAGGGCGTGCCGATCCTCGAAGGCACCAACGTCGAGGGCGTGGCGAAGGGCGGCTACATCCTCGGTGATCCCGGCGGCGACGAGCCGGACGTCGTCTTGATCGCCACCGGCTCAGAGGTTCAGCTTGCGGTTGAGGCCCAGAAGCTGTTGGCGGACAAGGACATTGTTGCACGGGTGGTGTCCATGCCGTGCGTGGAGTGGTTCGAATCCCAGCCCGAGGACTACCGCGACAGCGTGCTGCCCCCGTCGGTGTCGGCCCGGGTGGCCGTCGAGGCGGGCGTCGCGCAGCCCTGGCACAAGCTCGTCGGCGACACCGGCAAGATCGTGTCGATCGAGCACTATGGCGAATCCGCCGACTACGAGACTTTGTTCCGTGAATTCGGTTTCACCGCAGACGCCGTCGCGGCCGCTGCGGAACAAGTCGTGGATAACTGAGAAAGGGTGATTCACATGACTCAGAACCCAAACCTCGCGGCGCTGTCCGCCGCGGGCGTTTCCGTTTGGCTTGATGACCTGTCGCGCCAGCGGCTGCAGTCGGGCAATCTGCAGGAGCTGATCGACACGAAAAGCGTTGTGGGGGTGACCACGAACCCGTCGATCTTCCAGAAGGCGTTCGCTGAGGGCGACACCTACAACGATCAGATCGCCGAGCTCGCCGAGCGGGGCGCCGACGTCGACGCCACTGTCCGCACCGTCACCACCGACGATGTCCGCAACGCGTGCGACGTGCTGCGGCCGCAGTGGGAAGCTTCCGACGGCGTCGACGGCCGGGTATCCATCGAGGTGGACCCTCGCCTGGCGGCCGAGACCGACAAGACCACGGCGCAGGCCGTCGAGCTGTGGAAGATCGTCGACCGGCCGAACGCGTACATCAAGATCCCTGCGACCAAGGCCGGCATCCCGGCTATCACGGCCGTCCTGGCGGAAGGGATTTCGGTCAACGTCACGCTCATCTTCTCGGTGGAGCGGCACCGCCAGGTGATGGACGCCTACCTGGCCGGCCTGGAGAAGGCGCGCGAGGCGGGACACGACCTGTCCAAGATCCATTCCGTCGCATCGTTTTTCGTCTCCCGGGTGGACACCGAGGTCGACAAGCGGCTGGAGAAGATCGGTTCCGAGGAGGCGCTGGCGTTGCGCGGTCAGGCCGGGGTGGCGAATGCCCGGCTGGCCTACGCCGCCTACCAGGAGGTGTTCGAGGGCGGCGATCGCTACGAGGCGCTCAAGGGCGACGGCGCCCGCGTGCAGCGCCCGCTGTGGGCGTCCACCGGGGTCAAGAACCCCGACTACTCCGACACCCTCTACGTCACGGAGCTGGTCGCTCCGAACACGGTGAACACCATGCCGGAGAAGACGATTGACGCGGTCGCCGAGCACGGCGAGATCAAGGGTGACACCGTCACCGGCACCGCTTCGGGCGCCCAGGAGGTGTTCGACAAGCTGAGCTCGATCGGGATCGACTTGACCGACGTCTTCCAGGTGCTGGAGAACGAGGGCGTGGAGAAGTTCGTGGACTCGTGGACCGAGCTGCTGGAGGAGACGCAGAAACAGCTGGATTCCGCCTCGAAATGAGCCCGGCTCGTAACGCTGCACAATGGCATAACCCGTTACGGGACAAGCGCGACAAGCGGCTGCCGAGGATCGCCGGCCCATGCGGCATGGTCATTTTCGGTGTCACCGGCGACCTCGCCCGCAAGAAGGTGATGCCGGCCATCTACGACCTGGCCAACCGCGGGCTGCTGCCGCCGAGCTTCTCCCTGGTGGGCTTCGCCCGTCGGGACTGGGAGACCCAGGATTTCCGCAAGGTGGTCTATCAGGCCGTCAAGGATCACTGCCGGACGCCGTTCCGGGAGGAGAACTGGGAGCGGCTGGCCGAGGGATTCCGTTTCGTGCCAGGGTCTTTCGATGACGACACGTCGTTCGCCCGGCTGGCCGAAACCCTGGACAAACTGGACGCCGAGCGCGGCACCGGCGGCAACCACGCGTTCTACCTGGCCATCCCGCCGAAGTCCTTCCCGGTGGTGTGCGAACAGCTGCACAAGTCCGGGCTGGCCCGCCCGCAGGGCGATCGATGGAGCCGGGTGGTCATCGAGAAGCCGTTTGGGCACGACCTGGAGAGCGCGCAGGCGCTCAACCATGCGGTCAATGCCGTCTTCCCCGAGGAGGCGGTGTTCCGCATCGACCACTACCTGGGCAAGGAGACGGTCCGCAACATCCTGGCGCTGCGGTTCGCCAATCAGTTGTTCGACCCGATCTGGAACGCGCACTACGTCGATCACGTGCAGATCACCATGGCCGAGGACATCGGATTGGGCGGGCGCGCCGGTTATTACGACGGTATCGGCGCCGCCCGCGATGTCATCCAGAACCACCTGATGCAGCTGCTGGCGCTCACCGCGATGGAAGAGCCGGTCAGCTTCAATCCCGCGGCGTTGCAGACCGAGAAGATCAAGGTGCTCTCGGCGACCCAGCTGGCCGAACCGCTCGACGAGACCACCAGCCGCGGCCAGTACGCCGGCGGCTGGCAGGGCGGCGAGAAGGTCGTCGGGCTGCTCGACGAGGAAGGGTTCGCCAAGGACTCCACCACCGAGACGTTCGCCGCCATCACGCTGGAGGTCGACACCCGCCGCTGGGCCGGTGTGCCGTTCTATCTGCGCACCGGAAAACGCCTGGGCCGCAGGGTGACCGAGATCGCGCTCGTCTTCAAACGCGCGCCGCACCTGCCGTTCGACGCCACCATGACCGACGAACTGGGCACCAACGCCATGGTCATCCGGGTGCAGCCAGACGAGGGCATCACGCTGCGGTTCGGCTCCAAGGTGCCGGGAACCGCGATGGAGGTCCGCGATGTCAACATGGACTTCTCCTACGGCTCGGCGTTCGCCGAGGAGTCACCGGAAGCCTACGAACAGCTGATCCTCGACGTGCTGCTGGGCGAACCGTCCCTGTTTCCGGTCAACGAAGAGGTCGAATTGGCTTGGCAGATATTGGATCCCGTCCTCGATAATTGGGCGGCCGACGGCAAGCCCGAGCCGTACGAGGCGGGCACCTGGGGTCCGGATTCCGCGTTCGAGATGCTGCGCCGGACCGGCCGGGAATGGCGGCGGCCCTGATGATCATCGACATGCCGGACACCACCACCACCGCGGTCAACAAAAAACTCGAGGAACTGCGGGAGAAGGTCGGCGCCGTGACGATGGGCCGGGTGCTGACGCTGATCATCGCGCCCGACAGCGACGCCATCCTGGAGGAGTCGCTGGAGGCGGCCAACAACGCCAGCCACGAGCACCCCAGCCGGATCATCGTCACGATGCGGGGCGACCCGTATGCCGACGAGCCGCGCCTGGACGCGCAGCTACGCGCGGGCGGAGACACCGGGGCCACCGAGGTGGTGATCCTGAATCTGTCCGGGGCGCTTGCCGGGCACCCCGCCAGCGTGGTCACCCCGTTCCTGCTCCCCGACATCCCCGTGGTGGCATGGTGGCCCGACGTCGCGCCGGCGGTTCCGGCGCAGGACCCGTTGGGCAAGTTGGCGATTCGGCGCATCACCGATGCCACCAATGGAACCGATCCGTTGTCGGCCATCAAGGGTCGACTGCCCGGTTACACGGCCGGCGACACGGATCTGGCCTGGGCTCGCATCACCTACTGGCGGGCACTGTTGACGTCCGCGGTCGACCTGGCGCCCCACGAACCGATCGAGTCGGCCCTGGTGTCCGGATTGAAAACCGAACCGGCGCTTGACATCCTGGCGGGCTGGCTGGCCAGCTGCATCGACGGGCCGGTGCGCCGGGCGGTCGGCGAGCTCAAGGTGGAACTCGTACGCAAGAGCGAGACCATCGTCCTGAGCCGGCCCCAAGAGGGCAGAACGGCGACCCTGAGTCGCACCGCCAAGCCGGAGGCCCTGCTTCCCTTGGCCCGCAGGGAAACCGGCGAATGCCTCGCCGAAGACCTGCGGCGGCTGGATCCCGATGAGATTTATCAATTAGCGCTAGAGGGCATTGAGAAAGTGCAGTACGTGTGAGCACCATCATCGAAGTTTTTCCGGAAGCTCAGGCGCTGGTCGAGGCCGCGGCGAACCGACTGGCCGATAACATCCGCAACGCCGTGGCCGCCCGGGACCGAGCGCTCATCGTCCTGACCGGCGGTGGCAACGGCATCGGGTTGCTCAGGTCGCTGGCCGGGCAGGAGATCGCCTGGCCCAAGGTGCACCTGTTCTGGGGCGACGAGCGCTACGTCCCCGAGGACGACGACGAGCGCAACGACAAGCAGGCCAGGGAGGCATTGCTGGACCGGATCGACATCCCGTCCAGCCATGTGCACACGATGCCGGCCAGCGACGGCGAATTCGGCACCGACCTCGCCGCCGCCGCGCTGGCCTACGAACAGCTGCTGGCGGCTAACGCCGCACCCGGCCAGCCCGTACCGAATTTCGACGTGCATCTGTTGGGCATGGGGCCGGAGGGCCATATCAACTCGTTGTTCCCCGACACCCCCGCCGTGCTGGAAACGAGCCGCATGGTGGTCCCGGTGGAGGACTCCCCCAAGCCGCCTCCCCAACGAATCACTCTGACGCTGCCCGCGATCCAGCGTTCACGCGAGGTCTGGCTGATGGTGTCCGGCGCATCCAAGGCCGACGCGGTGGCCGCGGCCGTCGGCGGCGCCCCGCCGGTCTCGGTGCCGGCCGCCGGGGCGATCGGGCAGGAAACCACGCTGTGGCTGCTCGACGAGGAGGCCGCGGCCAAACTGCCCGCTCGCCCGGGTCAGCCAGGCTAACCCCCGCCCGGTTTGATCCGGGTGATAATGACGGTCATGGCAGACAGAACCGTGCGCGGTGGGCAAGAGCGAAGCCGGATCAAGACCCTCACCCAGGCTGCGCTGAACGCCGACAAGACGGTGGAGCAGGTCGAAGACGTCCTCGACGGCCTCAGCACGACCATGAAAGAGCTGAACACGTCCCTTTCCAACCTGAACGCCACGGTCGAGCGCATGGAAAGCGGCCTGGACCACCTGGACGGCACCTTGTCGCGGCTGGACGATCTGGCCAGGCGACTGATCGTGCTGGTCGAGCCCGTGGAGGCGATCGTCGGGCGGATCGACGACATGGTGAAGGTGGGCGAGACGATGATGACGCCCCTCGCGATGACCGAGCACGCCGTGCGCGGGGCACTGGACCGGCTGCGCAACCGCTGAGCTACATCTTCGTCGAGCGGGCCATCACGAAGCTGTACAGCCCGTAGGTGATGAGTCCCACGCCGGCCGCAATCAACAGCGCCGCCCCAAAGTGCTGAGCCCCGAGTGTCTTCAGTGCCCCATCGAGCCCGGTGGCCTTCTTCGGTTCCGAGCGACACGCGGCGATGATCACCAGCGCGCCCGTCAGGGTGATGACGACGCCCTTGCCGACATATCCGGCCACGCCGAGCCGTCGCACCCAGCCGCCCGACTTTCCCCGGAGGTCGTCGACGAAGTTGCGGCTGGCGCCCTTGTAGATGTGGTAGCAACCGACCACGACAATGATCAGCCCGCCCGCGATGAGCGCGATGGTGCCGGCGGTCGTCGCCATCAGGTGCGCGCTGAGGCTCGAATTCTGTTGATCCGCAGCCCTTCCGGCCCCCCGGGCGAAGCCGAACGCCGAGTACGCGAACGCGAGGTAGACCGCCGCCAGCCCAAGTGCCTTCGCCCGCGAGGCTGCATCCGACGACGAGCCCTCCGGCCCACGGTCGCATGATCGGCCAAGGGCGGTTTCGACCAGCCGCCACAGGCCCATCGCCAGCAGGGCGCCCGTAGCGATCCAGAGTGCCAGCGGTCCGCCCGGCTTGGACGCCAGCGTCGCCAGGGCGCCGGTTTGATCGGCGGTTCCTCCTTCGCCGCACGCGACCCGGATGGCGAGATAGCCGACGATCAGGTGCAGCACCCCGTTGACGACGTACCCGACGCGCGCGAGTCGTTCGAAGACGCCGTTCTGGGCCACTTGTGCCGCGGTGACGGGCGAAGCGGTATCGGACATGGCTTACTAATGCCCATCACCCGCTGTTACGTAACGCGCTGGCCAATCCATTCATCGTCAGCAGGATGCCGCGCTGCACCAGTTCGTCCTCATCGCCGGAGCGGTAGCGGCGCAGCAACTCCACCTGCAGGTGGTTCAGCGGCTCCAGGTAGGGGAAGCGGTTGAACACCGAGCGGGCCAGCGCGGGGTTGTCGGCGAGCAGGTCTTCGTGACCGGTGATGAGCTTGTGCATCGCGATGGTCCGCCGGTGCTCGTCCACGATCTTGTCGAACACCCGGTTCCGCAGTTCTTCGTCCTCGACCAGCTCCGAGTAGTGCGCCGCCAGGCCGAGGTCGCTCTTGGCGAGCACCTGAGCCATGTTGGAGAGTGCGCCCCGGAAGAACGGCCAGCGCTCGTACAGCTCGTGCAGGATCGCCACCCGCTCGGTTTCGCTTTCGGGCCCGGCCGCGATCCACTGCTCGAACGCCGACCCGGTGCCGTACCAGCCCGGAAGCATCACCCGGGACTGGCTCCACGCCAGCACCCATGGGATGGCGCGCAGGTCCGAGATCGATGAAGTGGGTTTGCGTGACGTCGGGCGGCTGCCGATGTTGAGCGAACCGATCTCGCTGACCGGCGTCGAGGCCATGAAGTAGTCGACGAAACCCGGTGTTTCGTGCACCAATTCGGCGTAGGCGCGCTGCGCCAGGGTGGCCACTTCGTCGAGCACCGCGTAGGCCGGCTCCGCAGCATCTCCCAGGCCCTCTACGTCGAGCAGCGTCGACTCCAGCGTCGCGGCCACCAAGCTCTCCAGGTTGCGCCGCGCCGCCTGCGGTTCGGCGTACTTGGCGGCGATCACCTCGCCCTGCTCGGTGAGCCGCAGCGAGCCGTTCACCGCGCCCGGGGGTTGCGCCAGGATGGCCTGATAGCTCGGCCCACCGCCGCGGCCGACGGTACCGCCGCGACCGTGGAAGAGCCGCAAGCGAATTCCGGCCTTGCGGGCCACCTCGACCAGCGCCAGCTCGGCGCGGTAGACGGCCCAGCTGGAGGCGAGGTAACCGCCGTCCTTGTTCGAGTCGGAGTAGCCGAGCATCACCTCCTGGCGCCCGTCCTGCGCGTCGACGACCGCCCGGTACAGCGGAAGCTGCAGCATCGCGTCCAGGATGGCCGCGCCGTTGTGCAGATCGTCGATCGTCTCGAAGAGCGGCGAGATGGCAACCGGGCAATACGGTTCCGGCCCGGAGGCGTCCAGCAGCCCGCCCTCTTTCAGCAGGATCGCCACCTCCAAGACGTCGGACACCGAGCGGCACATGGAGATGACGTAGTTGGGTACCGCCGCCGGGCCGTAGCGTCCGACGGCGTCCGCCGCGGCGCCGACGACCTCGAGCTCCTTGCGGGCCAACTCGGACAGGCCCCCACGGTCGCCGACCAGCGGGCGGCGGGTACTCAGTTCACCGGCCAGCAGCTCGACCCGCTCGTCCTCGGGCAGCGAAGCGTAATCTTGGTGCACCCCGGCCCAGGCCAACAGCTCCCCCACCACCTCTTCGTGGACGTCGGAGTTTTGCCGCATGTCCAGCCCGGACAAGTGAAACCCGAAGACGCTCACGCCTTCTCGCAGCAGGGCCAGGCGGTCGTCGGCCAACAGCGCACTGCCGTGTGCGCGCAGCGACTCGTCGATGGTGTCCAGGTCCGCCTGCAGTTCGGCCGGGCCGGAATACGGCGTCAGGCCGAGGTCCAGCTCGTGCTGCGGTCGGCTGTCCAGAATCTTCGCGCCCGTCGCGGTGAGCCGGGCGCGGATCACCCGCAGCGCCCGCCGGTATGGCTCGTCGGCGCGGGCCTGCTCCCCGCAGCCCTCGGCCAGCTCGGCCAGCGCCGCGGTGACGGGGACGAGCCGCGCCGACATCGACAGATCCTGCTCGAGGGCGGTGAGCTCGGCCAGGTAATGCGACAGCGCGGTGAACGCGGCGCTGCCGGTGGCCTGGCGTACCACCTCGCCGGTCACGTTCGGATTGCCGTCGCGGTCGCCGCCGATCCAGGAGCCGGGCCGCAGGATCGGTGCGGCGAGCAGGTCGGTGTCGGGCCACCGCGCCCGCAACGCATCCCGGACCTCGGCGTTGACCTGCGGAATGACCTGGAAGAACGCCGCGGAGTAATAACGCAGCCCGACCTCGATCTCGTCGGTGATCTGCAAGCGGGACAACCGGATCAGCGCGGTCTGCCACAGGGTGAGGACCTGGCGGCGCAACTCGCGCTCGATGTTGCGCCCGTCGTCGGTTTCGGTGTGCCCCTCGGCGTGCAACCGCATCAGCTGGGTGATGCGGTGCTGGGTGACGAAGACGGTGCGCCGCCGGGTTTCGGTGGGGTGGGCGGTGATCACCGGGGAGATCAAGGCACCTCGCAGCGCGTCGGCCACCGTGGCCGAATCAAGTTCGGCCCCATCGAGTTTGGCGTAGGTCGCGGCTAGGCTGCTGTCCTGCGGCGGCTCGCCGGCGGAGACGTGGATGGCGCGGCGACGCTCCCGGTGGATGTCCTCGGCCACGTTGGCCAGCAGCGCGAAGTGGCTGAACGCCCGGATGACCGGGATCGCTTGGTGAATGTCGATGCCGTCGAACATGCGCGCCAGGTCGACCCGGTCGATCTCGGAGCGGCGCACCCGAAACGACTCCACCCGCGCGCGCTCGACGAGGTCGAAAACCTCGTCCCCGCTCTGCTCGCGCACGGTGTCGCCGAGGATGGCGCCCAGCAGCCGGATGTCGGCGCGCATCGGCTCTGTCGCCTCGCGACCGACGAGCGTGCGTTGCACGGCGCCGATGGGTTCGAGCGCGATGTCGGAAACGTCAACCATGCGTCCCAGTATCGGTGCGGATCACGCGCTCCGCCCGCCGACGGGTCACCGGTACTTGATCAGCAGGGCCACCCCGATGATGGAGACCAGCCAGATGCCGGTGATGAACAGCGTCAACCGGTCCAGGTTCTTCTCCACCACGGTCGAGCCGGAGAGGCTGGACTGCACACCGCCGCCGAACAGTGTCGACAGGCCCCCACCCTTGGCGCGGTGCAGCAGCACCAGCAACACCACGAGCACGCTTGTGACCACCAGGGTGATCTGCAGGGCCAGCTCCATGACGCTAAAGCCTACCGGGTGGCGCTCGATGTGCCGCAAATGGCCCGCCGCGTGCTAGGGCAACCTTCCTTGCACTTTTTCAACATGCGTGTAACGATCAGCAATTAGATGCTCGGTGGAGAAATTCAACGTCGGCATCGAGCGATTTCTCGCAACCGTCGCTGTTTACCCTTTTGCACCTTTGCTACGTGCCAGACATTCGGACGTGGCGATGATTGCTGATTTCAGCGAAGTAAAAGACGACGATGCGGTTGTTCGGGCGTTGGCGGCCGGTTCGCCGCAGCGGATGGGAACATTCCGCTTCTATTTCGACGGGCAACGCTGGGAGTGGTGTGAGCAAGTAGCACGGCTTCATGGCTACGAACCGGGCACGGTGACGCCGACAACCGAGCTGGTGCTCGCGCACAAGCATCCCGACGATCGCAGGCAGATCGCGGCGACCCTGGATGACATCCGCCGCGACCACGGTCCGTTCAGCACGCGACATCGGATCATCGATGTGCAGGGCAACGTCCACCACGTTGTCGTGGTCGGCAACCAGCTCGTTGACGAGGCCGGCACCGTCGTTGGCACAGAAGGCTTTTACGTCGACGTGACGCCGACTGACCACATAAACCAGGAGGCCCTGACCGCCGAAGTCGAAAAGTTCAGCAAGAACCGCGCCATCATCGAGCAGGCCAAGGGCATGTTGATGGTGATCTACGGGATCGATGAAAAGACGGCATTCGCGTTGCTGACATGGCGATCCCAGGAGAACAACGTCAAGCTGCGCCCCCTGGCACGGCAAATCGTCACCGAATTTCTGGCACTCTCGCGCCGAGACGCACACCCGCTTCGAGCCGCTTACGACGACATCGTGCTGAGTGCCCATCTTCGGATCGGCACCCGACGCTGCTGACGCCCTACGGCAGGGGCCCGCCGGCGGCGATCGCCGCCAGCGTCGCGAACTGCTCACCGTCCAGGGACGCGCCGCCGACCAGGGCCCCGTCGATGTCGTCGCGGGCGATGAGGTCACCGATGTTCTTGGCGTTCACTGAGCCGCCGTAGAGCACCCGCATGGTGTCGGCGACCTGTGCCGAGGCGAGGGACCCCAGCGTCGCCCGGATCGCGGCGCACACCTCCTGGGCGTCGGCGGCGCTGGCCACCCGCCCGGTGCCGATGGCCCACACGGGCTCGTAGGCGATGACGACCTTGCCGATCTGCTCGGCGGACAGCCCGGCCAGCGAGCCGCGCAGCTGCTCCTCGCAGTGGGCGACGTGCGCGCCGGCCTCGCGGACGTCCAGGTGCTCGCCGATGCACACGATCGGGGTCAGCTCGTGCTTGAGGGCCGCGGCGGCCTTGGCGGCCGCCAGCGCGTCGTCCTCGTTGTGGTAGGTGCGCCGTTCCGAGTGGCCGACCACGACGAAGCTGCAGCCCAGCTTGGCCAGAAAGGCCCCGCTGATGTCACCGGTGTAGGCGCCCGAGTCGTGCTGAGAAAGATCCTGGCCGCCGTAGGTGAGCCGCAGCTTGTCGCCGTCGACCAGGGTCTGCACGCTGCGCAGGTCGGTGAACGGCGGCAAGACCGTGACGTCGACCTTGTCGTAGTACTTGTCCGGCAGCGCGAACGCGATCTTCTGCACCAGCGCGATCGCCTCGAAGTGATTGAGATTCATCTTCCAGTTGCCGGCGATCAGCGGCTTGCGGCTCACGCGTCTCCTCCACTTGGTTGCGGCCGCCCGAGAACCTCGATGCCCGGCAGCGTCTTGCCCTCAAGGTATTCCAGCGACGCGCCACCGCCGGTGGAAATGTGCGAGAAGTCGCCCTCCGGGATGCCCAGGGCACGCACCGCGGCCGCGGAGTCACCGCCGCCCACCACACTGAACGCGCCCTTGCCGGTCGCCGCGGCGATGGCCTCAGCGACGCCCCGGGTGCCCGTGGCGAATGCCGGGAACTCGAACACGCCCATGGGGCCGTTCCAGAAGACCGTGCGGGCGTTGGACAGCAGGGCCGCGAAGCGCTTCACCGATTCCGGGCCGATGTCCAGCCCGATCATGTCGTCCGGGATGGCGTCGGCGGCCACCGTCTGCGGTGGCGAGTCGGCGGCGAACTGCTGGGCGACCACGACGTCCCTGGGCAGCCGCAGCACGTCGACGTAGGTGTCCAGCAGCCGGCGGCAGGTGTCGACCATCTCCTCTTCCAGAAGCGACTTCCCCACCGAAAAGCCTTGTGCCGCAAGGAAGGTGAAGCACATCCCGCCGCCGATCACGATGCTGTCGGCCTTGGTCGCCAGCGACTCGATGACGCCGAGCTTGTCGGACACCTTCGACCCGCCGAGCACCACCGCGTAGGGGCGGGTGGTCGAGCTCGTCAACTGCTCCAGCACCCGGATCTCGTCGGCCACCAGCGTGCCGGCGTAGTGCGGCAGCAGCGTGGCCACGTCGTAAACCGAGGCCTGCTTGCGGTGCACCACCCCGAACCCGTCGGAGACGAAAGCCCCTCCGGGCGAGACCAATTCGGCGAGTTCGCGGGCGAGCGCGAGTCGCTCGCCGTCGTCCTTGCTGGTTTCGCGCGGATCGAAGCGGATGTTCTCCAGCAGCAGGACGTCGCCGTCCGTGAGTCCCTCGGCCCGGGCCAGCGCGTCGCCGCCGACTACATCACCGGCCAGCTGCACGTGCCGACCGAGCTGCTCACCGAGCGCCGCGGCGACCGGCGCCAGCGACAACTTCGGGTTCGGCCCGTCTTTCGGCCGCCCCAGGTGCGCGGTGACCACCACCTTGGCGCCGGCGTCGACGAGCGCCTGCAACGTCGGCACCGACGCGGTGATGCGGCCCGGGTCGGTGATGGCGCCTTCGTCGTCGAGTGGGACGTTGAGGTCGGAGCGCACCAGCACGCCCCGACCCGAAACACCCTCGGCCAGTAGGTTTTCGAGTGTAGGAACGGCCACGGCTACAGCGACTTGCCGACCAGTGCGACGAGGTCGATGAGGCGGTTGGAGTAGCCCCACTCGTTGTCGTACCAGGACACCACCTTGGCCTGGTTATCGATCACCTTGGTCAGGCCCGAGTCGAAGATCGAGCTGTGCGGGTCGGTGACGATGTCGCTGGAGACGATCGGGGCGTCGTAGTACTTCAGGATGCCCTTCAGCTTGCCCTCCGCCGCGGCTTTGAAGGCGGCGTTGATGTCTTCGGCGCTGGCGGATTTGGACAGCTCGGCGGTGAGGTCGGTCACCGAGCCGGTGGGGATCGGCACGCGCAACGCGTAACCGTCGAGCTTGCCCTTCAGCTCCGGCAGCACCAGCCCGATGGCCTTGGCCGCGCCGGTGGAGGTCGGCACGATGTTCAGCGCGGCGGCACGCGCCCGGCGCAGGTCCTTGTGCGGCCCGTCCTGCAGGTTCTGGTCCTGGGTGTAGGCGTGGATGGTGGTCATCAGCCCCTTGACGATGCCGAACTCGTCGTTGAGGACCTTGGCCAGCGGCCCGAGGCAGTTCGTGGTGCACGACGCGTTGGAGATGATGTTCTGGCTGCCGTCGTACTTGTCGTCGTTGACGCCCAGGACGATGGTGATGTCCTCGTCGGTGGCGGGCGCCGAGATGATCACCTTCTTGGCGCCGGCGTCCAGGTGGCCCTTGGCCTTGGCGGCGTTGGTGAACAGGCCGGTGGATTCCACCACGACGTCGACGCCCAGGTCGCCCCACGGCAACGCTGCCGGACCCTCCCGGACCTCGAGCGCCTTGATCTTGTGCGGGCCCACCACGATGGTGTCCTGGCCTTCCAGGCTGACGTCGTAGGGCAGCCGGCCCAGGATCGAGTCGAATTTGAGCAGGTGCGCCAGAGTGTGGTTGTCGGTGATGTCGTTGACCGCCACCACCTCGATGTCGGCGGTGCCCTGCTCCTGTTGGGCCAGTAGGGCCCGGTAGAAGTTGCGTCCGATTCGACCGAAGCCGTTGATGCCTACTCGGACCGTCACTTGATCTCTCCCTGTCTTGGCGATGTCTTTACTGAGTCCGCTGAATACGCGCTCGTGGTCAGCCTAGATGAGCAACATGCGCGGTTGCCGCCCCGGTTCCCGCGGACAATGTGACCTCAGTCGCGGCGGGTCTTCTTCAGCCATTTCAGCGCCGACTCGGCGGCGTGGTAACCACACAGGCCATGGATGCCGGCCCCCGGCGGCGTGGACTGAGAACACAGGTAGACGCCCGGAACGCCGGTGGCGTAGGGATCGACGGCGATGCGGGGGCGGAAGATCACCTGCAGCCCGTCGTTGGCGCCGCCGATGATGTCGCCGCCGATGAAGTTCGCGTTGTAGGCCTGCAGCTCGGCGGGCCCCTTGCTGACCGTCGCCAGGACGCGGTCGGAGAACCCGGGCGCAAACCGCTCGATCTGGCCGACGACGGCGGCGGTGGCGTCGCCGTCGTAGCCGAACGGCACGTGTGCGTACGCCCAGATCGGGTTGACGTTGCCGGCCGAGCGGGACGGGTCGCTCAGGTACTGCTGCCCGAGAAGCACAAAGGGCCGGTCGGCCATCTTCCCTTGCGCGCGTTGGCGTTCGGTGTCCGCCATCTCGGCGAAGGTGCCGCCCAGGTGCACGGTGCCCGCCCGGGCGCAGTCGGGGTTGGTCCACGGGATGTCGCCCTCGATGGCGAAGTCGACCTTGAACGCCGACGAGCCCTCGCGGTAACGCCGATACGACCGCCGGATCCGGCTCGGCATGGCGTCGCCGTAGATGGCGAGCGCCGCGGCCGGGCTGAGGTCGAGCATGACGATGTCGGCATCCGGGATGTCCTTGCGACTGCTGACGGTGACCCCGGTGGCCACCGAGCCGCTGTACTCCTGCAGGGCCGCGGACAGCGCTTGGCTGATCGACCCGGATCCCCCTTGCGCGACGGGCCAGCCGTAGCGGTGCCCGCTGGCCAGGATCATCAACCCCAGGGACGCGGTGAGCGGCCGGTCCAGCCGGGTGTAGACGTGCGCGGCCGCGCCGCCGAACAGCGCGCGCGCCTGCTCGGTGCGGAACCAGCGGGCCATGGTGGTGGCCGGCAGCAGCGCCCGCGGGCCGAAACCGGCCAGGCGCAGCGGGTGCCGCGGGATGCCCAGCACCGGCCCCATGAGATCCTCGGCCAGCTCGTCGAATCCCTCCGCGAGGTCGCCTATCGCCCGCCGCCACCGGGCGCCGTCGGCCCCCATCCGGGCCACGGTTTCATCGAGCGACTGATAGAGCACGCCGGCGGTGCCGTCGTCGAGCGGGTGCGCGCAGTCGACCTCCGGCCACTTCCACCGCAGCCCGTAGCGCTGCAGGTCGATCTCCTTCCAGAACGGCGAACCGACGCCCAGCGGGTGAAACGCCGAGCAGTGGTCGTGGATGACGCCGGCCATCGTCAGTTCGCCGGAGCGGGCTCCGCCGCCGACGGTGTCGCACGCCTCGAGCACCTGCACGTCGACGCCGTGCCGGGCGAGGTGGATCGCCGCGGCCAGGCCGTTGGGGCCGGCGCCGACCACCACCGCCCTGGTCATCGAGGGCTGCCCGGCGGGTCGTCGCCACTTAGCACATGCACGGGCAACTCGTCGCCGGGCTCCGGCCACGGCTGGCGGGCGAGCATGTCCTCGACGTTGACATAGCCTTCCTCGATCAGTCCAGCCTTGGCGTCGAAGATGCGGTACCACTGCTTCTGGATGTGGATGGGCTGTCCCTCGAGGACGATCACCCGCACGTCGCCGTCCTCGAAATGGCAACGGCGCTGCACGGCTTCGAGCAGCTGCTCGTTGTGCAGATGGCCCTCTCCGAAGTTCCAGCCGACGAGCGGCCCGGCGACGATTTCGCCCTCGCGGATCTTGTAATTGGCTTCGTCGGCCTCTCCCCCCAGGGCGCGAGGCACGAGGGCGTTGAGCGCGCGGCCGTGCAGGTGCATGGCCCGGAAGGCGGCGGTCTTGTCCGCCATGATCTCCGCGGTCTCGGGGTCGTAAAGCCGGGCCAGCTGGTTGACGACGAGGGCGGAGCTCTTGACGATCTCGGCGTCGATCTTTTCCTCCGCGCCGGCGCGGAAGCACCACACGCTGGACGCCCAGTTGCCGGCGTAGTACCTCATCGCGGGGAGGAACGAAATCTTCTCGGGGAACATGTTTCCCGCGATCACGAATGCCACTGCGGCGGCGACGAGGGCCCACAGCAGCGGCGAACGCAGGTCGGTGGCCTGGATCGAGGCGTAGTGCCCGAACAGATAGAACAGCGAGAAGATGAAGAAGACGTTCCACTCCAACGGAACTCCCATCGGGAGGTTGGAAATGATGTTGAGGTGAAAGATCACCATGAATCCGATCAGGAACCACCGCCACGGGTGATCGCCGGCGAAGAAGACCAGCACCGTCGGAACCACGAATTCGGCTGTGGTGCCGCCGACGTGGGCCATCATCTTCGGCAACCAGGTGGGACGCAGATCGTTGATGTGGTCGCGGTACAGCATGTGCTTGATCGGTGTGAACACTTTGGGCCGCAGCAGCGCGTTATTGCTCGTCATCACCGACACCACATACGGGAAGTGGTGGTTGAGCTTGGATGTTGCAGCGCCCCACCACAACAACAGCATGATGAGCTTGTATGCCGCGATCTGATCGGTGAACGGGAAGAAGAACACGAACAGCTTGAGCCAGTAGTGCTCGCCGCGCGCGGCCAGGAAAATGGTCTTGTCGCGCAGGCCCAGTACCGCCAGCGCGACGATCGTCGGGATGACGCGGACGGGGTCGATCAGGCCGACGTCGCCGGCCGCGGTGACCGGGCCGCCGTGGCCGGGCGACAGCAGCGCCCACACCCCGCCGGCCAAAACGATTGCGTACAGTGCGACGTCGACGACGGTGCGGCTGTCACCGGCGGTGAACGGCACCTTTCCCGGCCACGCCGGCAGCCGAATCGTGTTGGGCCGCAGCCAGTACAAGATTCCGCCGATGGGCGGCATGAACCGTCCGGTCAGCGGGCCCGACCCACAACCCAGGCCGGTCACCTCGAACAGCAGCGTGAAGACGATGACCTTCTGGTAGACGATCGGCTGCGTCCACCAGTCGCCGATGCGGCCGAGCCCGCCGAGGCCCGGGGTCAGCGAGATGATCGCGGCGGGAACGGCGATGTACAGGGCGATCTTGATCAGGTACAGCAGATAGACGGCATACGGTGTTCCGAAGCCCTGTTCCGCCCAGTGCCGCGTCACGACCTGCAGCCGGGTGGCCCGGGGCAGAGTCGGCCAGGTCTTGCGATCGACGTCGGGAAGGTCCGGGGTCATGAATCCCATGGGCGGCCTCGTTCGGTGTCGGAAGAAACCAGCTGGCCCGTCAAATGTATCGGCACCGCCAAGCGGGTGTGGCCGAATCGGCGCGCCCAACCCTGCGCCGGTCGCCCCAGCGACGAAAACCGCTGCGCCGTAGGCGAATAGCTACCGGACCGCGGACCGGGGCCGCGGGGAAAGGGCGGGTGGCTCGGCGGGTACCCGGCGGGCGAATCGGCGGCGCAACTTCTCGAGCATGCCGTCGAGATTGTCCCGGTCCTGTTCCTCGATGCGCGCCATGCGGCGAAGGCTGCAGACGGCGTCGACGTCGCCGCTGGCCTGCGCGGCGACGATCGCCTTCTGGTAGTCGTCGAGCCGCTGTTCGATGAGCCTGCGGTTCTGCGAGAGCAGCCGCACGAAGTAGTCGGCCTGGCGGTGGTCCGCCGCGTCCGGGTTGGCCGGATCGACGTCACCGGCCGGGCGGCCCGTGGTCGGTGCGGACGGCGACGGGCCCTGACCGCGATGGGCCGGTTCGGTGCGAACGACCCCGACGTGGGGCCGCCGGGCGCGGGGGGCACTTCTGCGCGCGGCGCCCGAGCGGGCGTTGCGCTCGGGGGACAAACCGGCAACGTCCATCGGGGTCCCGTTTCTCGAGATTTCACTGAGTGCGTCGTAACAATAGCGGCAGGGCCGGGCCGGCACCATATCGCGGAAGAGGAAAGAGATAAACACCATGACCGCCGCCGCGCCCCGGTCGCTACCATCGAGGAATTCGACGCGGCTCCTCATACCTAGGGCGGCCTCGCGGGAGCGTCTAAGGGAGGAACGTGACCGACAACGATCACTCCGATGTCGGCGACATCGGCAAATTCGACCCCGTCTTGACCCAGCGCCTGATGAGCGTGATGCGCCCGGCCATGAAGACATACTTCCGGTCGGAGGTGCACGGCCTGGAGTCGTTCCCGCCCGGCGGGGCGCTCGTCGTGGGCAACCACTCCGGCGGCATGTTCCCGATGGACGTCCCCATCTTCAGCGTCCACTTCTACGAGAAATTCGGTTACGACCGGCCGATCTACACGCTGAGCCACGACATCCTCATGGCCGGCCCCACCGGCGAGCTCTTCCGCCGTACCGGATACATCCGGGCCAACCGGGAGAACGCGGCCAAGGCCCTGCGGTCCGGCGGGGTGGTCATCGTCTTCCCCGGCGGTGACTACGACGCGTACCGGCCCACGCTCTCGGAGAACGTCATCGACTTCGATGGCCGCAAGGGATACGTCAGGACGGCGATCGAGTCCGGCGTCCCCATCGTGCCCGCGGTGTCCATCGGCGGACAGGAGACGCAGCTCTACCTGTCGCGCGGCACCTGGCTGGCCGAGCGCTTGGGGGTGAAGCGCTTGCTGCGCAGCGCGATCCTGCCGTTGTCGTTCGGCTTCCCCTTCGGCTTCAGTGCGGTGATCCCGCCCAATCTGCCGCTGCCCACCAAGATCGTCACGCAGGTGCTGAAGCCGATCGATATCACCGCGCAATTCGGTGACGACCCGGACGTCGACGAGGTCGACGAGCACGTGCGGTCGGTGATGCAGCAGGCCCTCAAGGACCTGGCCGCCAAGCGACGCTTCCCGATCCTGGGCTGAGCAGTGGCTTCTCCTTTGGGTCCGATCAGCGACGCCCTCGGCGTCATCACCACCCTGCGGCGCGCCGGCATGATTGCGCCGATGCGGCCCGACCGCTACCTGAAGATCGCCGCCGCCATGCGCCGCGAGGGCATGGGGATGACCGTGGGCTTCGCCAGCGCGGCGCAACGCTGCCCGGACCGGCCGGGCCTGGTCGACGAGCTCGGCACGCTGACCTGGCGCCAGCTCGACGAGCGGATCAACGCGCTCGCCGCGGCGCTGCAGGCCTTGCCCTCGGGCCAGCCCAAGGTCGTCGGGATCATGTGCCGCAACCACCGCGGCTTCGTCGAGGCGGTGGTGGCGACCAACCGGGTCGGCTCCGACGTCGTGCTGCTCAACACGTCATTCGCCGGGCCCGCGCTCGCCGAGGTGGTCAACCGCGAAGGCGTCGACGCCGTCATCTACGACGAGGAGTTCACCGACACGGTGGACCGTGCGCTGGCCGACAAACCGGACGCCACCCGCATCGTGGCCTGGACCGACGGGCAGCACGAGCTGACCGTCGAAAAGCTCATCACCGAGCACACCGGCCGGCAACCCGAGCGCACCGGACGCAAGGGCAGGATGATCCTGCTGACCTCCGGCACCACCGGAACTCCCAAGGGCGCCAATCAAACCGGCGGCAACGCCGGCATCGGCACGCTCAAGGCCATCCTGGACCGAACGCCGTGGCGGGCCGAGGAGACGGTGGTGGTCGTGGCGCCGATGTTCCACGCGTGGGGCTTTTCGCAGTTGATCTTCGCGGCGTCGATGGCGTGCACCGTGGTCACCCGGCGCAAGTTCGACCCCGAGGCCACGCTGGACCTCATCGACCGGCACCAGGCGACCGGCCTGGCAGTGGTGCCGGTGATGTTCGACCGCATCATGGAGCTCCCGCCCGAGGTGCGAAAGCGGTACAGCTGCAAGTCATTGCGATTCGCGGCGGCATCGGGCTCGCGGATGCGGCCCGACGTCGTGACCGCGTTCATGGACGAGTTCGGCGACGTGATCTACAACAACTACAACGCCACCGAGGCCGGCATGATCGCCACGGCCACTCCGCAGGACCTGCGCGCCGCACCCGACACCGCGGGCCGCCCGGCGGGCGGGACCGAAATCCGAATTCTGGACAGCGATTTCAACGAGCTGCCCACCGGCGAGGTCGGCACCATCTACGTCCGCAACGACACCCAGTTCGAGGGTTACACCTCGGGCACGACCAAGGATTTTCACGCGGGGTTCATGTCGTCGGGCGACGTCGGCTACCTCGACGAGGCCGGCCGGTTGTTCGTGGTCGGCCGCGACGACGAGATGATCGTCTCCGGCGGCGAGAACGTCTATCCGATCGAGGTGGAGAAGACGCTGGCGGCGCACCCCGACGTGGCCGAGGCCGCGGTCATCGGCGTCGACGATGAGCAGTACGGCCAGCGCCTGGCGGCATTCGTGGTTTTGAACGCGGGCGCCGAGGCCACGCCCGAGACGCTCAAACAGCATGTCCGGGAAAACCTGGCCAACTACAAAGTGCCCCGCGAGATCGCCGTCCTCGACGAACTCCCGCGCGGCAGCACCGGCAAGATCCAACGCAACGAACTGCAAGCTCGGGTCAACGGCTGATGCGCCGCCGCCTCTCGGAACTGCGGCGCCCCCGGCCGCTGGCGCGGGCCGCACTGGAATTGGCCAACGCCGCCAACGGATTACGGCCGCTGGCACGCAAGGGCTACAGCACCGTGTTGGTCTTCTGGTTCGGCTGGCCGACGTCGGAGGTGCCAGGCGTCTACTTCACCGTCTCCTTGGTGGATGCGCTGCGGCGCGCGCGGCGCGGCCACTTCGAGGGACGGCGCGGCAAGGCGGCGCTGGCCCTGACGGCCGCGTCGTGGGCGATCCTCGGGGTGATCCGCTACCGCGGCATCACCACCCCCGGCCCGGTGCTCGAGGCGGGCCTACGCGAGCAGCTCGGACACGATTACGAAGAGGCGCTGAGCAGTCTGCCGCACGCCAAGCCCACGCGCAGCGGGCGGCGCAGCCTGCCGCTGGGCAACACCGTCGCCCGCCGGCGCTACGTCGAGAAGACGAACGTGGTGTCCTACGGCCCGAACGGTCGCGCCAACCTCGCCGACATCTGGCGCCGCCGCGACCTGCCGCGGGACGCCAAGGCGCCCGTGCTGCTGCAAGTGCCCGGCGGGGCCTGGATGATCGGGATGCGCCGGCCGCAGGCCTACCCGCTGATGAGCCACCTGGCCGCCCGCGGCTGGGTGTGCGTGTCCATCGGTTATCGCGTCTCGCCCCGCCACACCTGGCCCGACCACATCGTCGACGTCAAACGGGCGCTGGCATGGGTCAAGGAGAACATCGCCGACTACGGTGGTGACCCCGACTTCGTCGCCGTCACCGGCGGCTCCGCGGGCGGACACCTGTGCGCGCTGGCGGCGCTGACCCCCAACGACCCGCAATTCCAGCCGGGCTTCGAAGACGCCGACACGTCGGTGGTGGCGGCGGTCCCGATCTACGGCCGCTACGACTGGTTCTCGACCGAGGGCGAGGGTCGGCCCGAATTCGTCTCGCTGCTCGAAAAGTTCGTAGTGAAGCGGCAATTCGACGCGCACCGCGACGTCTACGTCGACGCCTCGCCGATCCGGCGGCTGCGGGCCGACGCGCCCCCGTTCTTCGTCCTGCACGGCCGCGACGATTCCCTGATCCCCGTCGGCGAAGCTCAGGAGTTCACCGAGGAGCTGCGCGCGGTGTCGAAGTCCCCCGTCGCCTACGCCGAATTACCAAGCGCGCAACACGCTTTCGACATCTTCAGTTCGCCCCGGGCGCATCGGTCCGCCGAGGCCGTCGCGCGGTTCCTGTCCTGGGTGTACGCGACGAACCCGCCCGATCGCGACTAAGGACCACGCCGACAACCACTCGCACCGCCTAGCGCGACACCTGATCGCGGAACGCCGTGCGATACGCCTGTGGTGACACCCCGACGAGGCGCTTGAACTGCTCGCGGAAGTTTGCGGCCGACTCGAAACCCACACGACGGCCGATGCTTTCGACGTTGTCGGACGTGCCTTCCAGGAGCTGCTGAGCATGGCGCACCCGCACACCGGTGAGCCATTGGATCGGTGTCTGGCCCGTCTCCGCCTGGAAGCGGCGATTGAGGGTACGAGTGCTGGTGGCCGCGTAGGCGGCGATCTCCTGCAGCGTCAGATTTTCGTGCGCATGTGCTTCGATCCAGGCGAGCACCCCGTCGAGGCGGGTGTTGGCCGGCCGCCGATTGCGCAGGATGAACTGCGCTTGGCCGCCGGCCCGGTGTAGCGGCGCGACGGCCAGGCGTGCGGACTCCGCGGCGACGGCCGACCCGTAGTCGCGGGCGACCAGGTGCAGACACAGGTCCAGACCCGCCGACGCCCCGGCCGACGTCAAGATCTGACCTTCGTCCACGTAAAGCACATCCGGGTCGAGATCGACGGCGGGATAGGTGTTTCGGAAGTCGGCGGCTCCCAGCCAGTGTGTCGTCGCCCGCTTGCCGTCGAGAACACCGGCGGCGGCAAGAACGAAGGCACCGGTGCAGATCGAAGCGATGCGAATCCCGCTGTCGTGAGCCGCCTTCAGCGCGACAATCAGTGCCCGCGGTGCCGGCGCCAACGGATCGTTGGAGCCGGGCACCACGATGGTGTCGGCGTCGCAGAGCTCGTCGATCCCGTGGTCGGTCGCGATGCGAATCGGACCCGCACCGACCTCCGCCTCCGTCCCACACACCCGCACCCGGTAGCCCGCTCGGCCGTCCGGCAGCCTGACCCGGCCGAAGACGTCGATCGGTGTCGCCAGGTCGGAGACCACGCAATCCGGCAACGCAACCACGGCGACCCGATGCACGTTTGGCAATATACCAGCGCAATGCGTCCTTCTTGCCACTGGTTCTGCGGCACCCGTCCTGCCAGCATTGGCAATCGTGTTCGCACAAATCGTCCTGATCGACAAGTTCGATCTGCTCGACGTCATCGCCCCCTTCGAGGTACTCACGGCGGGCGCTCAGGCGGTGGGTGGGGACTTGATCGTCGAGCTCGTCTCCGCCGAGGGACGCCGCGAAGTACTCAGCGGCACCGAGGATGTCGCATTGCTGGCCACCGGCGGCCTGGACCCGACCAAGCCGGGATACGTAATCGTTCCCGGTGTGAGCGGGGCGATCGCGGGCGACCCGGACCACGGCGCCGAGACCATTCCCGTATTGCTGGCCCGCACACTCGACACTCCCCTCATTCCGTTGCTGCGCAGGTGCTTTGACGACTCCGAGGTCATCGTCGGATCGGTCTGTGGCGGATCGGCGCTGCTGGCAATGGCGGGGCTGATCGAGAACCGCTACGCCACAAGCCATTACCTGGGCATCGACCTCCTCGACGCGGCGGGAGTGAACGCTGTCAGGGCCCGCGTCGTCGACGACGGCGACTTCGTCAGCGCGGGCGGCGTCACCTCCGGTCTCGACCTGGCGCTCTACCTATTGGAGCGTTCCTACGGGCCCCGCGTCGCGCACGCCGTGGAGGAGCTGTTCGAATACGAGCGCCGCGGCATCGTGTGGAAGCCGTCGGGGCGCGAACCGGTGGAGATCTGACATGCCCATCCTCGGAGAGTGGGACGTACTTATCAAGACGCCGATCGGGTCGCTGGTCGTCATCTACGCCTTCAGCCCGGATGAGGACGGCCTTCGCGGCACCGCCACCCTGAACGGCGAAACCACGTCGCTATGGGATATTTCGGTCGACGGCGACAGGGTGACCTGGCGGCAGTCGGTCACCAAGCCGATGCGGTTGAACCTCGAGTTCGACGTGACCGTCACCGGTGACCAGCTGAACGGTCATTCACGGGCAGGGCGGCTGCCCCGCTCGAAGGTGACCGGCACGCGCCGCGGCTGACGCATCGGGTGCGGAGATGAACTTGCTCGATGATCCGAAAACCTTTGCCAACGAGCCTTATACGACGGTAGGCCGAGCGGACCGGTGAGCGCGTTCCTGCTGTCGGTTCACCTGGTGGCGGCGATCCCCCAGTGGCGATCGCGAGCGGCCTAGCCGGGGCGATGCGGGTCGCCAATCGGGTGCCAACTCGTTGTAATCCCTTGTGTCACTTTGGCTTCAGTGGTCACATGGCGGCCGTTTTTGTCGGTGGGTGTTCGTAGGGTTTGCGGCATGGGTGTCAGTGGTCGTGAGGAGATCGTCGAGGTGTTCGACGCGCTCGACGACGACGTGGAGCGCCTGTGTGGGTTGTCTTTTGATGTGTTGACCACCCCGGAGCGGCTGCGCGCCCTGGAGCGCCTGGAACGGGTGTACCGCCGGTTGCGCGCCCCGCAGCACGCGTTGATCAACCAGCTCGACGCCCAGGCCAGCCCCGCGGAGTTGGGTGGCTCGCTGCGGGTGGGCCTGGCTGATCGGTTGCGCATCACCAAGGCCGAGGCCGCCCGGCGCATCGCCGACGCCCGCGATCTGGGCGAGCGGCGCGCGTTGACCGGCGAGCCGCTGGCCCCGCAACTGAGCGCCACCGCGGCCGGCCAACGCGATGGGGTCATCGGTGACAGCCACGTGAAAGTCATCCGGAGCTTTTTTGCCCAGCTGCCCGCCGCGGTGGACGCATTGACCCGCCAGGCCGCCGAGGCCGACCTGGCCGGCAAGGCCGCCGGCTATCGGCCCGACGAGTTGGCCAAATACGCCGGGCGGGTGATGGATTGGCTGCACCCCGACGGGGAATTCAGCGACGCCGAGCGGGCCCGCAAACGCGGCATCACCCTGGGCGCCCAGGAGATCGACGGCATGTCGCGCCTGAGCGGCATGATCACCCCGGAGCTACGCGCCGCCATCGAGGCCATGCTGGCCAAACTGGCCGCCCCCGGGGCGTGCAATCCCGAGGATGAGACTCCGGTGGTCGATGCCACCCCCGATGAGGACACGGTGCGCCGCGACACCCGCTCGACAGCGCAGCGCAACCACGACGCGTTCCTCGCCGGTCTGCGCGGCCTGTTGGCTTCGGGAAAACTCGGCCAGCACAACGGGTTGCCGGTCTCGATCGTGGTCACCACCACGCTGCAGGACCTGGAGGCCGCCGCCGGCAAGGCCCTGACCGCCGGCGGCACCCTGGTACCCATGAGCGATGTGATCCGCTGGGCCGGCCACGCCCACCACTACCTCGCCATCTTCGATGGCGCCAAATCACTGGCGCTGCACCACACCAAACGAATCGCCTCCCCCGCGCAACGGATCATGCTCTACGGCAAGGACCGCGGCTGCACCAAACCCGGCTGTGATGCCCCCGCCTACCACAGCCAGGTCCACCACATCACCGGCTGGACCACCACCCGCCGCACCGACATCGACGACCTCACCCTGGCCTGCGGCCCCGACAACCGCCTCGCCGAACAAGGCTGGACCACCCGCACCAACACCCGCGGCGAAACCGAATGGCTCCCACCACCCCACCTCGACCGCGGACAACCCCGAACCAACACCTACCACCACCCCGAACGATTCCTCCGCGACCAAGAAGACCCAGACGACGACCCCGTTTGACCCATCAACTAGGGCCATAAGTCACAAATCTAGGGGCTTTAGCCTGCGTGTATATCAGCCTGACCGCCGCAAAACTATAACGTGTTCTAGTAGCCGCGCGAGCGACTGGAGGCGTGAAGTGAGTATCGATACCGCCGGCGTCGGGGTGCGAGAGATCGACGTGGGAACGTTGCCGAGCCGGTTTGCCCGCGGCTGGCACTGCCTGGGCGTGGCCAAAGACTTCCTCGACGGAAAGCCTCATCCGGTCAACATCTTCGGCACGAAGCTCGTCGTCTTCGCCGACTCGGACGACAATTTGCGAGTCCTCGACGCCTACTGCCGGCACATGGGCGGAGACTTGTCGCAGGGCGTGGTCAAGGGCGACACCGTCGCGTGCCCGTTTCACGATTGGCGGTGGGGCGGCGACGGCAGGTGCAAGGAGGTGCCGTATGCCAAGCGCACACCGCGAATGGCCCGCACCCGCTCATGGCCTACCGAGGTGCACAACGGCCTGTTGTTCGTCTGGCACGACCACGAGGGCAATCCGCCGTCACCGCAGTTGCAGATCCCCGACATTCCGGAGGCCGCCAGCGACGCGTGGACCGACTGGCGCTGGCGCAGCGAGCTCATCGAGGGTTCGAATTGCCGCGAGATCGTGGACAACATCGTCGACATGGCACATTTCTTCTATATCCACTACGGCTTCCCGACGTATTTCAAGAACGTCTTCGAGGGGCATATCGCCTCGCAATATCTGCGCACTGTCGGCCGGCCCGATGTGCTGCTCGGCGGGTCGCACTACACCGGTGAACAGACACTGGATTCCGAGGCCTCCTACTTCGGCCCGTCGTTCATGATCAACTGGCTGCACAACAGTTACGGCGGCTACAAAGTGGAATCGATCCTCGTCAACTGTCATTACCCTGTCACGCAGAACTCCTTCATGCTGCAGTGGGGCATCAAGGTGCGGAAGCCGGAAGGCATGGACGACGCCGCCACCGAGAAGCTGTCCGAAGCGTTCACCGAGGGCGTCAGCATGGGCTTCCTGCAGGACGTCGAGATCTGGAAGCACAAGACCCGAATCGAGAACCCGTTGCTGGTGGAAGAGGATGGCCCGGTCTATCAGCTGCGGCGCTGGTATCAGCAGTTCTATGTCGATGCCGCGGAGGTCACGCCGGAGATGACCGACCGCTTTGAGTATGAGGTCGACACGACCGCCGCGAACAAGCACTGGCATGCGGAGGTAGAAGAGAATCTTCGGCCCAAGGTCGCGCAGCCGCAATAGGATGCAGCCGCAATAGGAGTCAGCCGCAATAAGATTCAATGCTCGACCGGACACTTACCGGTGTAGTCGACCTGCCAGTGCTTGATGCCGTTGAGCCAGCCGGACCGGATCCGCTCCGGTCTTGCGATGGGCCTGAGGTCGGGCATGTGGTCGGCGATGGCGTTGAACATCAGGTTGATCGTCAACTTGGCCAGGTTGGCGCCGATACAGTAATGCTCGCCGGTGCCGCCAAATCCGACGTGCGGGTTGGGATTCCGCAAGATGTCGAACGTGAACGGGTCGGTGAAGACGTCCTCGTCGAAGTTGGCGGAGCGGTAGAACATCAACACCCGCTGACCCTTCTTGATCGTCACGCCCGACAGCTCGGTGTCCCGGTTGGCGGTGCGCTGGAACGCGGTGACCGGGGTGGCCCACCGGACGATCTCGTCCGCCGCGGTCTCCGGGCGCTCCTTCTTGTACAGCTCCCACTGGTCGGGGAAGTCGGCGAACGCCATCATGCCCTGGGTGATCGAATTGCGGGTGGTCTCGTTGCCGGCGACCGCCAGCATCATCACGAAGAACCCGAACTCGTCGTCGGACAGCTTCTCGCCGTCGATATCCGCCTGCAGCAGCGTGGAAACGATGTCGTCGCCGGGATTTTCGGCCTTGACCTCGGCCATTTTCATCGCGTAGGCCAGCACCTCCGCCGATGACGCCTTGGGATCGATATGTGCGTACTCGGGATCCTGGGCGCCGGTCATCTCGTTGGACCACCGGAAGAGCTTGCCGCGGTCCTCCTGCGGCACCCCGAGCAGCCCGGCGATAGCCTGCAGCGGCAATTCGCACGCCACCTGCTCGACGAAATCGCCGGAACCCTCGGCGGCGGCGGCCTTGGCGATGGCCTGCGCCCGCTCGTTGAGCTGGTCGCGCAGCCGCCCGATCGCGCGTGGCGTGAACCCGCGGGAGATGATCCTGCGCAGCCGGGTGTGGTGCGGCGGGTCCATGTTGAGCAGGACGAACCGCTGCACGTCGATGTCTTCGCGGCTCATGTCGTCGGCGAAGCGCGGGATGGCGCCGTTGAGCCAGCTGGAGAAGACGTCGTTGCGCAGCGATACCTCCTTGACGTCTTTGTGCTTGGTCACCACCCAGAAGCCGCCGTCGTTGAAACCACCCTTGCCGACGGGCTGGTCGCACCACCAAATCGGTGCGTTGCGGCGGAGTTCGGCGAGCTCCTCGACGGGTAGGCGCTCGGCGTAGATGTTCGGGTCGGTCGGGTCGAAGCCGGGGGGAAGGTGCGGGCAGGTCATCGATGGCTCCTCTGCGAGTCAGATCAGCATTGAGTCAGACCATGGTGTCGGCGGCCGGCAGCCCGAATTCGTGATTGCCGAAGATCAGGTAGGCCCGCTCGGGATCGTTGGCGGCGTGCACACGGCCGGCGTGCGCGTCGCGCCAGAACCGTTGCATCGGAGCGCTATTGGCCAACGCGGTGGCGCCCGATGCGTCGAACAGCCGGTCGATCGAAGCGACCGCGCGAGCGGTGGCGCGCACCTGGTCGCGACGGGCCCGGGTCCGCAGCTCGAACGGGACCTCCCGGCCCGCCACCAGGCACGAGTATTCGTCGCCGACGTTGCCCATCAGCTGTCGCCACGCGGCGTCGATGTCGCTGGCCGCCTCGGCGATGCGCACCTTGGCGAAGGGGTCATCTTTGGATTTCTCGCCCGCGAACGCGGCACGCACCCGCTTGCCTTGATGCTCGACATGCGATTCGTAGGCGCCATAGGCCATGCCGACGATCGGGGCGGTGATCGTGGTGGGATGCATTGTTCCCCACGGCATCTGGTAGACAGGAGCGGTGTTGACGGCCAGCCCGCCCGCGGTGTGATCGTTCATCGACTTGTAGGACAGGAACCGGTGCCGGGGCACGAAGGCGTCCTTGACCACCAGGGTGTTGCTGCCGGTGCCCTTCAGGCCGACCACATGCCAGACGTCGTCGATGCGGTAATCGCTGTTCGGGATCAAGAAGCTGCCGAAGTCGACCGGCTGGCCGTCCTTGAGCACCGGGCCGCCGACGAAGGTCCACGTGGCGTGGTCGCAACCCGACGACCAGTTCCACGAGCCGTTGACCACATAACCACCGTCGACCACCCGACCGGCGCCCATCGGAGCGTACGACGAGGAGATGCGCACGCCCGTGTCCTCGCCCCAGACGTCTTGCTGGGCCTGCTGGTCGAACTGCGCCGCGTGCCAGTTGTGCACGCCAAGGATCGATGCCACCCATCCGGTTGACCCGCACGCGCTGGCCAGGCGCCTGACGGCCTCGAAGAATACCGTCGGATCGCATTGCATCCCGCCCCACTGCGCTGGTTGCAGCAGCCGGAAGAAGCCGATGTCCTGGAGTTCGCTCACGGTGGCGTCCGGCAGTCGCCGCAGATCCTCGGTCTCCTCTGCCCGCTGCCGCAGCTTGGGCAAAAGGTCGTCGATGGCGGCCAACACCGACTGGGCATCAACTTCTCGAACGGACGTCACTGCTTACCTCCTGACGTGCGCACTGATCACCGAACTAGATGACGTTGCAATGGCAGCCAAATATTTCGTTGTTTCCGCAGTACAGCAGCAATAAAACCTGGTCTGTAACTTGTTCTAATTATGGCCCGACGCCGAGTCGGAAATAGGGCATAAAGTCCCATAGCTGTCCCGCGCCGGTCGCCCTCGCTACGGGAATCGTCGTCACACGCCGCGATCCGGTCACCCGGGATCAGGGGCGAAGACCCTGGAAGTGAAGTCGAGAACCTAAGGCGCCAACGACATTTCGGAGACTGCTACGCCGCTAGCTCACTCCCGCGCGGCGGCCTTCTCCAGGTCGGTCAACGCCGGCTCGATGCGGTCGGCCATGTCGTCGATGTCGCTGGCCACCTCGGGCGTCGTCACGAAACCGAAGTCCAGGTAGTCGGTGTAGGAGAAGCAGGTGATGTTCAGGGCGACGTCCATGACGGGCGGCCCGAGCGGCACCAGCGAATCGAGCCTGGCGCCGGCCATGTACAACGGGAACGGCGGACCGGGCACGTTGGACACAACCAGGTTGATGGGGGCCAGGTTTCGCGACAGCCCGCTGGCGGTGTAGGCCCGCGCGGCCAGCCCCAGCAGTCCCGGCGGCGTCGTTTCGGTCAGCCCCATGATCTGGTGCGCCGACAACGCCTTGGCCATCAGCTTGGCGTTCTGGGTGCTTTCGTGGATTGCCCGCAGCCGCTCCCCCGGGTCTTCGACGTCGGTGGCCAACGAGACAGTCATCGAGCTCACCTGGTTGCCGACGTCCTCCTTATTGTCGTCGGTGCGAGTGGAGACCGGGATCTGCGCGATGAGCGGCTTGGCCGGCAGCTCGCCGCGCTTCTGCAAGTACTCGCGGGCCGCCCCGGCCACGAGCGCCAGCACCACGTCGTTGAGCTTGACGCCGTAGGCGTCCTTGACGGCCTTGGCCCGGGCCAGCTCGACGCGGCAGCCGGTGATCCGGCGGTGCGGCGACACGGGTGCGTTGAACCGGGTCTTGGGCGCTTCGAAGTACCGCGGGGGCCGGCCGCTCACGCCCAGCGCGGCGATCTGCTGGCGCACGGTCTGCTCCACGAGCCTGGCGATGCGGAAGGGCGTCTTGACGCCGACGTTGATGAGCGCGCCCACCGCCCGGCGTTCGATGCCCGGGATGCGCGAGCCCACCAGGGATCCGACCGTTTCCTGTTGCGGCGGGCGCGGTTCCGGCGTGACGTCCAAGAGGATCTCACCCAGGCCGGCCCCGGAGACGCCGTCGACGATGGCGTGGTGCATCTTGGTCAGCGACGCGACCCGGCCACCCTCGACGCCCTCGATCACCCACATCTCCCACAGCGGCCGGGCACGGTCCAGCTTGTAGGACATCAACCGGCCAACCAGCTCCTCGAGCTCACGCCGCCCGCCCGGCGCCGGCACGGCGATGCGCCGGATGTGGAAGTCGATGTCCAATTCCTCGTCTTCGACGAACCACGGCCGGTCCAGCCCGAGCGGCGCACCGGTGACCCGCCACCGCAGCTGCGGCAGCTCGGGCAGCCGCTCGATGATCAGTTCGCGGAGCCGCTGAAAGCTGTACTCGGGTGTTTCCTTCGGGTCACAGATCGCCAGTGCCCCCACATGCATGTGCCAGCCCGCAGTCTCGGCCGACCAAAACGCCGCATCAACGCTCGAAAGCCGCTTCATCCCCCGACCGTAGCCCCCGCCTACTCGTTGCGAACAGCGATTCGCGCGTCCAGTTACGCGTCTTCCAGCAAATCAGGTGTCACTGCCGACTCGGTGTCCGGAATGCCCTCGATCTTGGCCTTACGGTCGGCCATCGACAGCAGCCGGCGAATGCGGCCCGCCACAGCGTCTTTCGTCATCGGCGGGTCGGCGAGCCGGCCGAGCTCCTCCAGCGAGGCCTGCCGGTGCTCGACGCGCAGCTTGCCGGCCGAGGCCAGGTGGTCGGGGACGGTGTCGCCGAGAATCTCCAATGCGCGTTCCACGCGGGCCGCTGCCGCGACCGCCGCCCGCGCCGAGCGGCGCAGGTTGGCGTCGTCGAAGTTGGCGAGCCGGTTGGCAGTCGCCCGCACCTCGCGGCGCATCCGGCGCTCCTCCCAGATCAGCCGGGTGTCCTGGGCGCCCATCCGGGTCAGCAACGCGCCGATCGCCTCGCCGTCGCGCACCACCACCCGATCGGCGCCACGCACCTCGCGTGCCTTGGCGCTGACCCCGAGCCGTCGCGCCGCGCCCACCAACGCCAGCGCGGCCTCCGGGCCGGGGCAGCTGACCTCCAGAGCCGACGACCGTCCCGGCTCGGTCAGCGACCCGTGCGCGAGGAAGGCTCCGCGCCAGGCGGCCTCGGCGTCGGCGACGCTGCCCCCCACGACTTGGGCGGGCAGACCGCGCACGGGCCGGCCGCGGTTGTCGAGCAGTCCGGTCTGGCGTGCCAGCGCCTCGCCGTCGTTGGCCACGCGCAACACGTAACGGGTGGTCTTGCGAATCCCGCTGGCCGACAACACATGCACGACCGCGTTATAGCCGTAGAGCTCGAAGATGTCCTTGCGCAGCCGGCGCGCGACGTTGCCCAGGTCCACCTCGGCCTCCACCACCACCCGACCGCCGACGATGTGCAATCCACCGGCGAACCTCAGCAGGGACGTGACCTCCGCGCGACGCGCACTGACCGACTTCACGACCAGGCGGCTGAGCTCGTCCTTGACTTCGGTCGTCATCGCCACGCGTCGTCACTCCTCGGTCCGCTGCCGCCCGGTCCATCTCCACCGGTCTGTGGACTTGCACCGTCGACCCGAATTTCCGCGGTGGCCGTGACCGGAGGCGCTCCCGGACCCTTGTGGGCCGCCCGGACCCCGTCCAGGGCCGCCGCGAGTTTGCCTGGATCATGTAAAGGTGTACCAGGTCGGGCCACATCGGCGAAGTGGACCTCGGCCGAAAGCAGCGTCGCGGTGCGGCGCAGGTGCTCGCGCTCCCGCTCACTGGGCACGCGCTCGGCGTCGATGATGATGTCGTGCACGGTGAACCCCGGTGCGTGCTGGGCCAACACGTGCAGATGACGCTCGACGGAGAAGCCAGCCGTCTCCCCCGGCTCGGCCATCAGATTGAGCACCAGCGCCCGCCGGGCGGTGGTGGCCCGCAGCGCCGCCGCCAGACCCGGCACCAGCACGTGCGGGATCACGCTGGTGAACCACGAGCCGGGACCGAGGACCACCAGGTCGGCGGCCATGATGGCGTCGACGGCCTGACGGGTCGCCGGCGGATCGGACGGCAGTAGGCGCACCCGTCGGACCTTGCCCGGTGTGGTGGCGATCGCCACCTGGCCGCGAATCAGCCGGAATATCCGCGGGTCGGTCTCCAGGCCCGACACGTCCGCCTCGATCTGCAGAGCGATCGGACACATCGGCAGCACCCGGCCCTTGACGCCCAGGATGCGGCCCAGCTCGTCGAGGGCGGCCACTGGATCGGCCAGCACTTCCGACAGCCCGGCGAGCAGCAGATTGCCGATCGGGTGCCCGGCCAACGCCCCATTGCCGCCGAAGCGGTGCTGCAGAATGGTCGCCCACAGCCGCCCGTGCGGGCTGTCGGATGCCAAGGCCGCCAACGCCATTCGCAGATCACCCGGTGGCACCACATCCAATTCGCTGCGCAGCCGCCCGGAGGAACCACCGTCGTCGGCGACGGTCACCACGGCGGTGACGTGCGGCGTCAGCCGGCGGGCCGCGGACAGCGTCGCGTACAGACCGTGTCCGCCGCCCAGCGCGACGATGCCCTTATTCGTCGGCGCGTTCATTCGCGCCCCAGGTCCCGGTGCAACACCCGCACCGAAAGTTGTGCTTCGCCCTCATCGGCCTTGAGGATCTGCATCAGCGCCTCGGCGATCGCAACGCTGCGGTGCTTACCACCGGTGCAGCCGATTCCGACCGTCATGTACCGCTTGCCCTCCCGGCGGTAACCGTCGACGACCAGAGAAAGCAACCGATGGTAGGCGTCGAGAAACTCCGCGGCGCCGGGCTGGCTCAACACGTATTCACTGACGGCCGGGTCCTGTCCGGTGAGCGGGCGCAGCTCGTCCACCCAGTGCGGGTTCGGCAGGAACCGCACGTCCATCACCATGTCGGCGTCCATCGGCAGGCCGTACTTGAAGCCGAACGATTCGACGGTGACGCTGATCGACGTGCTGGCTTCGCCGCCGAACGCGCGCTCGATGCTCTCCCGCAAGCCCCGCACCGACAGTGTCGACGTGTCGATGATCAGGTCGGCGGTGGCGCGCACCGGGGCCAGCATCCGGCGCTCGGCGGCGATGCCCTCGGCCAGGGTCTGGTCGCCCTGCAGCGGATGGCTGCGGCGGTTCTGTTCATAGCGGCGCACCAGCATGTCGTCGGATGCCTCCATGAACACCACCCGCGGGCTGATGTTTCGGGTGGCCAGCTCGTTGCGCACCTCATCGAGGTCACCGGTGAAGCCGCGCGACCGCACGTCCATCACCACCGCCAGCCGGGTGATCCGCGACCCGGCGTCCATGCCGAAATCCACCATCCGCGTGATCAGCTGGGGCGGCAGGTTGTCGGCCACATACCAGCCCAGGTCCTCGAGCACTTTGGCGGCGGTACCCCGCCCCGCGCCCGATAATCCGGTCACCAGAACGACATCGATGCCGGCCGGGGCACCTCGGGTGTGGCCCTCCGCCAATTCACCCGTCATTCGGCTTCTCCGGGTGGGTCAGGTCGCAACGCCTCCAGGACGGCGGTGGCGGTGGCCACACCGATACCGGGAACGGCCGTGATCTGGTCGACGGTGGCCTCCTTGAGGCGGGCAATGGATCCGAAATGGGTTACCAGCGCCTTGCGGCGATGCTCCCCCAATCCTGGCACCGAATCCAGCGCCGAGGCGGTCATTCGCTTGGATCGCTTGCTGCGATGGTAGGTGATGGCGAACCGATGCGCCTCGTCGCGAATCCGTTGCAACAGATAAAGGCCTTCGCTGTTGCGCGGCATGATGACGGGATCCGGCTCGGACGGCACCCAGATCTCTTCCAGCCGCTTGGCCAGACCGATCACCGCGACGTCGGTGATGCCGAGGTCTTCGAGCACGGCGCTGGCCGCGTTGACCTGCGGTGCGCCTCCGTCGACGACGTAGAGGTTGGGCGGATAAGCGAATCGGCGCGACTTTCCTTCGGGTGAAAGCATATTCGGATCGTTTTGTTCACTCAGGTGGCGCGCGAACCGGCGCCGCGTCACCTCGGCGATCGAGGCGACGTCGTCCGAGCGCCCCTGCCCGGCGGCTTCACGAATCCCGAAGTGGCGGTAGTCGGACTTGCGCGGCAGGCCGTCCTCGAACACCACCAACGAGCCCACCACGTCGGTGCCCTGCACGTGGCTGATGTCGACGCATTCGATGCGCAGCGGCGCATCAGCCAACCCGAGGGCTTCCTGAATGTTCTGCAGCGCAGCCGATCTGGCGTTGAAGTCGCCGGCCCTTCTCAGCTTGTGTTGCTGCAGAGCCTCTTTGGCGTTGCGCTGTACGGTTTCGGCGAGTGCCCGCTTGTCGCCGCGGCGGGGCACCCGCAGCGCGACGCGCGAACCGCGCAGGCCGGACAGCCAGCTGGTCAGTTCGTCGGAGTTGGACGGCAGGCAGGGCACCAGCACCTCGCGCGGCACCGGGTTGGCGGCCTCGTCGGCCGCACCACCCAGTTCGGCCTGCTCGCCGTAGAACTGCGTCAGAAACTGCTCGACCAACTGCTCCTCGCCGGAATCACCCGCCTCCGCGGACTTTTCGACGATCCAGCCGCGCTGTCCGCGCACTCGGCCGCCGCGGACGTGGAACACCTGCACCGCCGCCTCCAGCTCGTCGTCGGCGAAGGCGACCACGTCGGCATCGGTGCCGTCGCCGAGCACCACGGCCTGCTTCTCCATGGCGCGTTTGAGCGCACCCAGGTCGTCCCGCAGGCGAGCGGCCCGCTCGAAGTCGAGTTCGTCGGACGCGGCGTGCATTCGCTGTTCCAACTCGCGCGCGAAGCGGTCCGTCTTGCCGGACAGGAAGTCGCAGAAATCGTCGACGATCTGGCGGTGCTGCTCGGCGCTGACCCGGCCGATGCAAGGCGCCGAGCACTTGTCGATGTATCCGAGCAGGCACGGACGGTCGATCTGCTTGTGCCGCTTGAACACACCGGCCGAACAGGTGCGGGCCGGAAACACGCGGGTGAGCAGGTCCAGCGTCTCCCGAATCGCCCAGGCGTGGGAGTAGGGCCCGAAATAGCGCACGCCCTTGCGGCGCGGCCCGCGGTAGACCATCAGCCGCGGAAATTCCTCGTTGAGGGTGACGGCCAGCACCGGGTACGACTTGTCGTCGCGGTAGCGGACGTTGAACCGCGGGTCGAACTCCTTGATCCAGTTGTATTCGAGCTGCAGCGCCTCGACTTCGGTGTTGACCACCGTCCACTCGACCTTGGCGGCGGTGGTCACCATCTGCCGGGTGCGCGGGTGCAGGGCGGAGATGTCCTGGAAGTAGGACGTCAGCCTGCTCCGCAGGCTCTTGGCCTTGCCGACGTAGATGACCCGTCCGTGCGTATCCCGGAATCGGTAGACGCCCGGCTCGACCGGGATGGACCCGGGCGGAGGGCGATACGTGGCGGGATCTGGCACCCATCCAGGCTAGTAGCCGTCGGGCGGATGCCGGCCCCTCGGGATCACGGCTCGACGCGCCGAGAACGGCGCCCCTGGTTCGACCGCTGCCTGTAACGCATTCGAGCGCTTGTTCGATAAATAGGTCAGCCGCCGAGAGATCCGCCAACTCCCAGAAAAGGGCCGACGACCTCGGGTTACGACGACTAACACGCGGTGTGGACGGTTTGGACGGCTCTCGTTCTGGTTACCAAGGTGGTAGCTGGACGTTACAGTGGGTGGCAATCAATGGAGGGAGTCCACAGATGTTCAAGCGCTCGTTGACCAGGATCGCGATGGGGGTTGGCGGCCTGGCATTGGCGTCGACCGCCGCAGCTGGGGTCGCATCGGCTGCCCCTGACTACGGCCCGATGATCAACACGACCTGCAGCTACGACCAGGCGATGCGGGCGGTGCACGCGGAAAACCCGATGGCCGCTCAGTACCTCGACCAGTCGCCGCCGAACCAGCAGTTCTTGCAGCAGTACCTGGCGTCGTCGCCGGATCAGCGCGTGAACCTGCTGCACGCCATCGAGCACAACCAGGGCGCGCAGCAGGCTTTGCCGATCTTCCAGCAGATGATGACCGACTGTAAGAACTTCTGACCGATCCACCTGACGGGCTATCCGTGCGAGCACGGATAGCCCGTTCAGTGGCTATGCAGGTCGGGCCGATACCGCGCCAATAGCGATCGCACGGTGTCCATGGCGTCGATCGCGCGTTCCTTGTCGACGGCCTGGATGGCCATCACGGGAATGTACTCGTCGTCGGGCAGGTCGATGCGCGCCCAGCGGTTCCCCACCGGGAACGAGACACCGGCGACGTCCGGCCACTCGATCAATTTGTCGCCCAGTAGGTTACGCACCGATATGCCGGCGGCCCCGACGCGCAGCCGGGGCCGGGCGAACAGCAGCACCACGCCCGCGAGGACCAGACCGAGCAGCGCCATCGCCACCTGGTCGCTGGTCTGGAACACCACCCCGGTCGATCCGGCCTTGAGCAAGAATCCGATCGCGATGTGCACCGCGGCGATGATGATCGCCGCCCCGTAAACGAATTTAGGTGTGCGGTAGGGACGCAACTCGACGTCCCAGCCCCCCTGGTCGGTCACGACCGAGCGCGCAGGTCACGCAGCGTCAGCGCGGTCTGCAGCGCCGCACCGGTCGCCTGAGCACCCTTGTCCTCGGCTGATTCGGGAAGACCGGCGCGGTCGAGGGCCTGCTCCTCAGTGTCGGTGGTCAGCACCCCATTGGCCACCGGCGTCGAAGAGTCCAGCGACACGCGGGTCAAGCCCTGCGTCACGGCGTCGCACACATAGTCGAAATGCGGTGTCTGGCCACGGATTACCACACCCAGGGCGACCACCGCATCGTGATTGCGGGTCAGTTCCTGCGCCACCACCGGGATCTCGATCGCGCCGAGCACGCGGACCACCGTCGGGTCGTCGATGCCCCACGCGGCGGCCACCTTGCGAGCACCGGCGAGTAGCGCGTCGCAGATCTCGGTGTGCCAGGTGCTCGCAACGATGGCCAACCGCAGACCGGATGCATCCAGGGGCCGAACCTCCGGCACGCCCGCGGCAGGACTCACAGAGCGCCGCCGAATTCGCCTGGCAGATGAACCGATTCGTGAAAGTCGTCGAGGCCGGCCAGGTCATGGCCCATCTTGTCGCGCTTGGTCATCAGGTAGCGGATGTTCTCCGCGTTGGCGCGCACCGGCAGCGGCACCCGCTCGATGATGTGCAGGCCGTAGCCGTCCAGCCCGACCCGTTTGGCCGGGTTGTTGGTCAGTAGCCGCATCGAGCGGACGCCGAGGTCGACCAGGATCTGCGCCCCGATTCCGTAATCCCTTGCGTCCGCTGGCAATCCGAGTTTGAGGTTGGCGTCGACGGTGTCCTCGCCGGCGTCCTGCAGCTGATAGGCCTGCAGTTTGTGCATCAGGCCGATACCGCGGCCCTCGTGGCCACGCATGTACAGCACGATGCCGCGGCCCTCCCGCGCGACCATCGCCATCGCGGCGTCGAGCTGAGGCCCGCAATCGCACCGGCGGGAACCGAACACGTCACCGGTCAGGCACTCGGAGTGCACCCGGACCAGCACGTCGTCGCCGTCGGCGTTGGGCCCGGCGATCTCGCCACGCACCAGCGCGACGTGTTCGACGTCCTCATAGATGCTGGCGTAGCCGATGGCGCGAAACTCTCCGTGCCGGGTCGGTATGCGGGCCTCGGCGATTCGCTCGATGTGTTTCTCGTGCTTGCGCCGCCACTCGATCAGATCGGCGATGGTGATCATCGCGAGGTCGTGCTCGTCGGCGAAGACCCGCAGCTCGTCGGTCTGCGCCATCGCGCCTTCGTCCTTTTGGCTGACGATTTCGCAAATCGCGCCCGCGGGTTGCAATCCGGCCATCCGGGCCAGGTCGACGGCGGCCTCGGTGTGGCCGGGGCGGCGCAGCACGCCGCCGTCCTTGGCGCGCAACGGAACCACGTGACCGGGGCGCGTGAAATCGTTGGCGATGCTGGCGGGATCGGCCAGCAGGCGCATGGTGGTCGCGCGATCGGAGGCCGAAATACCGGTGCCCACACCGTTCTTCGCGTCGACGGTGACGGTGTAGGCCGTCCCGTGCTTGTCCTGGTTCACCGCGTACATGGGCAGCAGCCCCAGCCGGTCGCAGATGGCGCCGTCCAGCGGGACGCACAGGTACCCCGAGGTGTAGCGGACCATGAACGCCACCAGCTCCGGCGTCGCCTTTTCCGCGGCGAAGATCAGGTCGCCTTCGTTCTCGCGATCCTCGTCGTCGATGACGACCACGGCCTTTCCGGCCGCAATGTCGGCAACCGCCCTCTCGACGGAGTCCAACCTCGTCATCGTCGCTACCTTGCTGTCTCAGGGGTCCGCAGGAAGAGCCCAAGTGTTGCATTCAGTATGAACCACCGCGCGGGCCACGTTATTGCCGCGGAGTTCGCGACGGACCGGCACGGCGCCTGTGCACCTTCGGAACGATGGGGACTGGCGCGGCAAAACGACCCCCGATCCGGTCCCAGCAATCTACGCTGGGCGCATGAGAATCGCGGTAAGACTGGCGGTACCGGCCGTGACCTTGATGTTCGCGGCCGGACTAGCAGCGGGCGTCGCCTCCCCGCAACGGGCGACGGCCGACGCGTGCGCCGACGTCGGCGGTCGGCATGTGAGCGTCGGCGGGTGCACGGATCCGGGTCGCTGGGGTAACTGGGTCCTTCCGGCCGGCGCGATGACGGTCCCGCCGCCTGACGCACCACCACCGTGCTACACCCCATCCGGCGAGCCCTACTGGACGCCTCCGGGCGAGCCCTGCTGAGCGAACCGGCGCGGCGCGCA
>NZ_LZKF01000064.1:0-25019 GCF_001672665.1 Mycobacterium sp. E2238
CGGCTTTCGGTGTGCGCTCACGGCGGCGACACGCCGACGACCTCCGCCGTGGGCGCACACCCGAAACGGCGCTTGCGGCCAAAAGCCCCGTCAGTTCTCGACGAGGCCCTCGAGCCGGCCAATGGTGTCGATGAACTCCTCGACCATGTCGAGGACCACGGTTCGCGTAGGGCGAACCCGGTCGAGCGAGCCGACGACTTGGCCGACGAAATAGGTGGCCAGCTCGCGCGCCTTGGCCCCGGGGTGCGCGGCCGCGGAGTTGATGCGCACCTGCGGTTCGGTGACCAGCGCGGTCTGCAATGGCATGCCCAGCGGGTCGGGCTTTTCCGGCCGCTCCCATTCGTCGGTCCAGGCCGTGCGCAGCATCCGCGCCGGCTTGCCCGTCATCGACCGCGAGCGCACCGTGTCCGAGGAGGTGGCGGCCAGGAACTTGTCCTTGACCACCGGTGGTGTCTCGGCTTCCTCGGTGGTCAGCCACACCGACCCGCACCACACGCCCTCGGCGCCGAGGGCCAGCGCCGCCGCGATCTGGCGGCCGCGGGCGATACCGCCGGCGGCGAGGACCGGGACCGGCGACACGGCGTCGACGACCTCGGGAACCAGCACCATGGTGGCGACCTCGCCGGTGTGCCCCCCGGCCTCGGTGCCCTGCGCGACGATCAGGTCAACCCCCGCGGCGGCGTGCCGTTGCGCGTGGCGCGTGGTGCCGGCCAGCGCGGCCACCAGCACGTCGCGGTCGTGGGCGCGTTCGACGAGGTCCGCAGGCGGCGGCCCGAGCGCGCTGGCGATCAGCCGGATGTCGTGGGCGAACGCCACGTCCAGCAGCGGCTCGTAACCCTTGGGCGAGATGTTGAGGCCGCCGGCGGTGGCCCGCGCCTCCTGGGCCGGCGCGGTGATGCCGTAGCGGGCGAGGATGTCGTCGACGAACGCGCGGTGCTCCTCGGGCAGCAGCGCCCGCGCCTGTTTGGCGTCGATGCCGCCCTCGTCCGCGCCGACGTACTTGGGCGGCAACAGCAGGTCCACCCCGAAGGGCTTGCCCCCCGTCTGCTCCTCGATCCAGGTCAGTTCGTTCTCGAGCCGGTGGGGGCTGTGGGCCACCGCGCCGAGGATGCCGAACCCGCCCGCATTGGTCACCGCGGCGACCACATCGCGGCAGTGGCTGAAGGCGCAGATGGGGAATTCGACGCCGAGCATTTCGGCGACTCTGGTACGCATTGCCCGACGCTAAAGAGCTATCGATCGATATGTCAATCGATCACGGCGTCCGCGGGCGACCGGCCGTCCGGGGGCCAGCTCGCCACGCCCTCCTCGAGCGGGACCTGCAGGCTGTGCAGGAGCGACGCGACCATCCGCCAGGCGCCGATCGCGGTGACGAGTTCGATGAGAACCGTTGTGTCGCCTTGCAATTCACGTTTGCAGGCCGCCCAGCTGGCGGCACTCACCGCGCCGTCGCGGACCACGTCGTCGGTGGCGGCCAGCACCGCGCGCTCGGTGGGGCCGAACCCCTCGTGCGCCTGCCAGTCGCGCACGCCGAGCAGGTCGCCGGGGGCCACGCCCAACCTCGAGGCGACGCGCCAGTGCTGGGTCCATTCGTAATCGCATGCGGTCAGCCAGCCGATCCGCATGATCACCAACTCGCGCAACCGCGGATCGAGCGCGCCGTGCCAGAGCATGGTGGCGAGCAGGTCGTTGATGGCGCGCGCCAGCGGCGGGTGGTTGAGCAGCACCTGGAAGATGCTCAGTTCGGCCATGTAGTTCGGCACGGCCGCTTCGTCGGCGGCGGCCGTGGCCTCGTCGAGCGGCAACTTGGGCACGCGGGCTGTTGTCATAGTGAGCACTTGAGTGTACCGAACACGGGGCGCGGTGCGATCTCCCGCACGAAAACCATTGGCGCTTCGGTCTTTACGGGCAGCGCTCAGAGCAGCCCGAGCAATTTCAGGTCGGTGACGTACTTGACGATCACCGGCGCCGACACGCGCGGGATGTCCGGATCGTCGCTGTGCGGGCCGATCTTGGCTTCCCGCACCGCGGCGCGGAAACGGTCGGTCGACGCGAGCGACCCGCGACCCGGTTCGCCGGGCTCGACCTGCCGGGTGCCGGGCGACTGCAGCAGTGGGAGCACCGAGTGTTGGCGCTGCCGCTCGGGCAAGTCGTGCAGCGCGGCCTCGAACCGCCGCACCCACTCCCCGAAGTCGTCGATCCGCTCGATCGGATGGCCGGCCTCGATCAGCCAGTCCACGTACTGATCGATGCCGATGCCGTCGTCGTGCGGGTTCATCACGTGATAGGTCTCGAACCCGGCGACCACCTTCACGCCCAGCGTGGTGATCGCTTCGGCGGCGAATTCGACGGGCAGCGCGTCGAAGTGCGCGCGCGGCGGGTTGCCGTCGGCGTCGAGGCGGTAGAACGAGCGCGGCGCGACTCCGGTCGCGGCGATGCTCAGCACCATCCGGGTGAACATGTCCGACAGGTTCAGCTGGCCCGCGTAACTGGTGCCGGCGAGCAGCATGTCGCAGCGGAACACCGCGACCGGCAGCGCGCACAGGTCGTTGGCCTCCCGCAGCAACACCTCGCCGGCCCACTTGCTGTTGGCGTAGCCGTTGGAGTAGCTGCCGTCGATGATTCGGGTGGGGCTGATGACCCGGATGTCGGCGTCCTCGGTGAACGACGCCCGATCCACCCCGTCACCGACGTTTGCGGTCGAAACATAGTTGTAGGGCTTGAGTTTGGTGGTCAGCGCCAGCCGGATGAGCTCGGCGGTGCCGGCCACGTTGGGGCCGAACAGCTCGCTGTAGGGCAGCACGCCGTTGACCAGTGCGGCGCAGTCGACGATCAGGTCGACGGTGTCGGCCAGCCGCTGCCACGTCTGCTGGTCCAGGCCGAGACGCGGCGCGCCCTTGTCGCCGGCGATGACCTCGAGATGGTCGGCGGCCAGCTCGTGGAAGTAGCTCAGCAGTCGGGGGTCGCCGCTGTCGAACGTCTCCTCCAGCCGCTGCCGCGCCTGCGCGTCGGAGCCGGCGCGCACCAGGCAGATCAGCTTGCCGTCCGCCAGCTCCAGCTGTTCGAGCCACTGCAGCGCCAGGTACCGACCCAAAAAGCCGGTGGCACCGGTCAACAGGACCGTCCGCACCTGGACACTGGGGCCGGGTAGCGCCGGCGCGGCGCCGAGCGTCGTGGCGTCGATGAACTTGTCCAGCGTCAAGTCGCCGGCGTACACCTCGGTGGCGTCGCGGCCGTGCACGGCCGCGAAGCTGGCCGCGGTGTTGTCCCCGGCCGCGAAATCGTGCCGGTCCAACTGCTGACCCAGGCTGCGCACCGAGGGCGCGTCGAAGACGGTTCGCACCGGCACGTGAATGCCCAGGGCGGCGTGGATCGCGGCCACCAGGCGCATCGCCGACAGCGAATCCCCGCCCAGGTCGAAGAACGACTCCTCGACGCCGACCCGCCCCACCCCGAGGACCTGTGCGTAGATGTCGGCCAGCGTCTCCTCGACCGGCGTAGCCGGCGGGCGGTAGCGGTCACCGTCGCCGTAATCCGGCGCCGGCAACGCCCGGGTGTCGAGCTTGCCGTTGACCGTCAG
This sequence comes from Mycobacterium sp. E2238, assembly GCF_001672665.1. NCBI lineage: Bacteria > Bacillati > Actinomycetota > Actinomycetes > Mycobacteriales > Mycobacteriaceae > Mycobacterium > Mycobacterium sp. E2238. The sequence goes on from NZ_LZKF01000064.1 coordinate 3,581, forward strand.
CGGCAGCCCGTCCAGCTTCACCACGGCGGCCGGGACCATGTACGCGGGTAGCCGATCGGCCAGCACCGCCCGCAGTCCGGCCGGGTCGGCGGTCCCGGTGAAGTACCCCACCAGCCGCTTGTCGCCGGGACGGTCCTCGCGGGCGATCACCGCCACCTGTCCGGCCCCCTCCAGCCCGGCCAGGGTCGTGCGTACCTCGCCGAGTTCGACGCGATGCCCGCGGATCTTGACCTGTTCGTCGGCGCGGCCCAGATACTGCAGTTGCCCGTCCGCGCCCCAGCACACCAAGTCCCCGGTGCGATACATCCGAGTCCCGGGCGCCCCGAAGGGGCATGCCACAAACCGCGACGCGGTCAGACCGGCTCGGCGCAGATAGCCATACGTCAGCCCCGCTCCGGCCACGTACAGCTCCCCGATGACCCCGGTCGGCGCCGGCCGCAACCAATCGTCCAGCACGAACAGCGCGGCCCCCGGCACCGGCGAACCGATCGGCGGTGGGCCCGATTCCGGTGCCAGCGGCGCACTGATCGTCACGCACATCGTGGACTCGGTCGGCCCGTAGAGATTCAGCATGGTCCGTCCCGGCGCCCACCGGTCCACCACCTCTTCCGGGCAGGCCTCACCGGCCACCACCAAGGCGGCCGAGTCCAGCCCCTCCGGCGGGAGGATCCCCGCCTCCGACGGCGTCTGGGTGAGCACGCTGACCTGTTCGGCCGCGAGCAGGGCGTGCAACTCCTTCGGGGAGCGGGCCGTCGCGTCGGGCACCACCAGCACCCGCCCGCCGTGCAGCAGCGCGCCGAAGATCTCCCAAACCGACACGTCGAAAACCAGCGAATGGCTCTGCGACCACACGCCCGCCGCGGGCAGGGGCGCCTCGAGGGGGCCGAACAGTTGCGTGACATTGCGATGGGTGACCGCGACTCCCTTGGGGGTCCCGGTGGTGCCGGACGTGTAGATGACGTACGCGATGTCGTCGGCCGTCGGCGCCGGCACCGCGCCCTCGGGCCGGGCACAAGCGGCGCCATCGTCGACATCGAGAACCGCAAGTCCGCAGCCGTCCAGCCGCGACCGGAGGCCGGCCGTCGTCAGCACGGCGATCGGCGCGGCGTCGGCGAGAATGAACTCGATCCGCGCCGCGGGCAGCCCCGGATCGAGCGGCAGGTACGCCGCCCCGGTCTTGAGGACCGCCACCATAGCCACGATCGCCTCGACCGAGCGGTCGACGAGCAGCCCGACGCATTCACCCCGGCCGGCCCCGCGGCCAATCAGCAAGCGCGCCAACCGGTTTGCGGCGCGGTCGAGTTGGCGGTAGCTCAGCGAGCGCTCGCCGCAGCTGACGGCGGCCGCCTCGGGCGCGCGGGCCACCTGGGCGTCGAACAATTCCAGGATCGACGGCGAGGTCACCGGCCGGCTCGACGCCGCGCGATTACCCCACTCGTCGAGGCGGGCGCGCTCGTCATCATCGAGCATGTCGATCGCTGACAGCGGCCGGGCGGGGTCGGCGGTGATGGCCACCAATACCCGGTGCAGGCGATTGATCAGCGTTTCGACGGTGCCGGCGTCGAACACGTCGGTGCGGAATTCGACCTGCCCGCCGATCCCGGCGGGTTCACCGGTGTCGGCCCAGTGCTCGGCCAGCGAGAAGGTCAGGTCCATGCGGGCGGTGTGGCTGTCCACCGGAAGGGGTGTGACGTGCAGGTCCCCCAGGCTCACCGCGGCGGAATCGTTGTTCTGCCACGCCAGCATGACTTGGACCAGCGGGTGGTGGCTCAGGCTGCGGGCGGGGCGGAGCCGCTCCACCAAGACCTCGAAGGGAACGTCCTGGTGTTCGTAGGCGGCCAGGCTGCGCCCCCGGACCTGCCCCAGCACCTGCGCGACCGTCGGGTCACCGCCGAGATCCGTCCGCAGCACCAGGGTGTTGACGAAGAAGCCCACCACGTCGTCGAGCACCGGGTCGCGCCGCCCGGCGATCGGGAAGCCGACCGCCACCTCGCTGCTGCCACTCAGCGCCGACAACAGCACCGCCAGCGCGGCCTGCACCACCATGAAACTGGTCGCGTTGTGCGACCGCGCTACCTCGCGCACCCGCCGCTGCAACTCGGCCGGCCACCGCACACGCACCGTGGCCCCGCGGTGATCGGCCACCAGCGGGTAGGGCCGATCGGTGGGCAACACCAGCCGCTCGGGCATCCCCGCCAGGTTGTGTTCCCAGAACCGCACTTGCCCGGCGATGGGGCTGTCCGGGTCGTCCAGGTCACCGAACTGGGCGCGCTGCCACAGCGTGTAGTCGGCGTACTGCACCGCCAGCGGCGCCCATCCCGGCGCCCGGCCCGCGCACCGGCTGGCGTAGGCGACGCCGAGATCACGGACCAACGGCGTGAGCGACAAGCCGTCGGCGGCGATATGGTGCAGCACGGACACCAATACGTGTTCGTCCTCGGCCGTCCGGAAAAGCCAAGCGCGCAAAGGAATCTCGCTGCCGAGGTCGAACGCGTAATGCGCCACGGCCTCGACGGCTTCTTCCAGCCGGTCCGGCGACCAGGCGGTGGCGTCGACCACATCCCAACCGACATCGGCGTCCTCGGGCGCGACCACGACCTGTTGCGGGGTCCCTTCGGCCGCGATGAAAACCGTGCGCAGGCTCTCGTGGCGGGCGACCACATCGCGCAACGCGGCACCGAACGTGTCGGCGTCCAGGCGACCCTGCAATCGCAGCGCCGCCGCCATGTTGTACACCGCCGAGGGCCCCTGCAACTGGTCGAGGAACCACAACCGGGATTGGGCGAAGGACAACGGGATCACCGGGGGCCGCTCGATCGCCACCAGGGGCGTGCGCCCCGACCCATCCGCACCGAGACGCGGCGCCAACTGGTGAATCGTGGGTGCCTCGAACAGGGACCGCACCCCAAGGTGGGCGTTCAGGACGGCGTTGACGGCGGCGATCAGGCGCATCGCGGCGAGCGAATCCCCGCCCAGATCGAAGAACGAGTCGTCGACGCCCACGCGGTCGACGCCAAGAACCTGGGTGTAGATGCCCGCCAGGATCTCTTCCGTGGGGCTGGCCGGAGCACGGTACGCAGCGTCGCGGTAGTCGGGCGCAGGCAGGGCGCGGGCGTCGAGCTTGCCGTTGACCGTCAACGGGATTGCGTCCACGGCGACGATTGCGGCGGGCACCATGTAGGCGGGCAACCGCTCGCCGAGCACGGCGCGAAGGTGGGCCGGCTCGGCGGTCCCGGTCACGTAGCCGACCAGCCGCTTGTCCCCCGGGCGGTCCTCACGGGCGATCACTGCCGCCTGCTCCACCCCATCCAGACCCGTTAGGGCCGCGCGGATTTCGCCGAGCTCGATGCGGTAGCCGCGTACCTTGACCTGATCGTCCGCACGTCCGAGGTAGCGCAGTTGCCCGTCGGCGCCCCAGCGCACCAGATCCCCGGTGCGATACATCCGCTGTCCAGGCGCTCCGGACGGGCACGCCACGAACCGCGACGCCGTCAGGCCCGACCGGCCCACATACCCACCCGCCAAACCCCGGCCCGCCACGTACAACTCGCCCACCACCCCGGTCGGCACCGGCCGCAACCAACCGTCCAGCACGAAGAAGGCGAGATGCGCCAGGGGACTTCCGATGGGGCTGCCGGCGCTGTCGGCGTCGCAAGCGACGATCTCCCGGAACGACGCGTGCACCGTGGTCTCGGTGGTGCCGTACATGTTGATCAGCCGCGGCTGTCCCGGATGGCCGTCCAGCCAGTTACCCAGCCGCCGAGGTTCGAGCGCCTCGCCACCGAACACCAGGGTCTGCAGCTTGAGTTGTTGGGCGAGGTCGGGTGAGAGCGCATCGGCGGTTTGCAGCGCGTCGAATGCGGACGGCGTCTGGCTCAGCACGCTGACCTGTTCACGAACCAGCAAGGAATACAGGTCTTCTGGTGATCGGACCACCGAGTCGGATACGACCACCAGACGGCCGCCGCGCAACAGGGCGCCGAAGATCTCGAACACCGAGAAGTCGAAGGCCAACGAGTGGCACTGCGTCCACACCTGCCCGAGTTCCAGCTCGCCATCCAACGACTCCAACATCTCGGTGACGTTGCGGTGAGTTACCGCCACCCCCTTGGGGATTCCCGTCGTGCCGGACGTATAGATGACGTAGGCGATGTCCTCCGGGGCCGGTGCCCGCAACGGCGCATCGGGCAACGCATCCACCCTCGGGTCGTCGATCTCGATCAGCGGCAGGCCACACCCATCGAGCCGCGACCGCAGCCCGCTCGTCGTGAGCACGGCCACCGGCGCGGCGTCGGTGAGCATGAAGCCGATCCGCGCCGCCGGCAGCCCCGGATCGATCGGCACATACGCCGCACCGGATTTCAGCACGGCCAGCATCGCCGCGATCGCACCGGCCGACCGGGGAATCAGCAGCGCCACCCGCTCCCCCTGACCCGCGCCATGCTCGGCCAGCAGATGAGCCAATCGATTTGCGGCCTGGTCGAATTGGCGGTAGGTCCACGAGCGATTTCCGCAACTGATCGCGACCGCGTCCGGGGTGCGGTGCACCTGGGCGGCGAACAGCTGGGGAATCGACAGTCGGGTCGGCGCGGGTTGATTGAGCACGGCGTGGTTGCCGATGAGCTCGAGGCGGGCGTGTTCCGCCTCGTCGAGCACGTCGATCGACGACAGCCGGCGGGCGGGGTCGGCGGTGATGGCCGCCACCACCCGCTCGAGCCGCGCGACAAGCGTTGCCACAGTGGCGGTGTCGAACACATCGGTGCGGAACTCGACGGCCCCGCCGATCCCGGCCGACCGGCCGTCGTCGGTCCAGCGTTCGGCCACCGAGAACAACAGGTCCGTGCGGGCGGTGCGGGTGTCCACCGGCAGCGCGGTGATCTGCAAATCGCCAAGGTTGAGGTCGGCGGTGTCGTTGTTCTGCCAGGCCAACATCACCTGGACGAGCGGATGATGCGCCATGCTGCGGGTGGGATTCAGCCGTTCCACGAGCACCTCGAAGGGCACGTCCTGGTGTTCATAGGCGGCCAGGCTGCGCCGCCGCACCTGGGCCAACAGCTCGGCGACGGTGGGATCCCCGGCCAGATCGACCCGCAGCACCAAGGTATTGACGAAGAAGCCCACGACATCGTCGAGCACGGGGTCGCGCCGCCCGGCAATCGGAAAGCCCACGGCCACATCGGAGCTCGCGCTGACCTTGGCGAGCAGCACCGCCAAGGCCGCCTGCAGCACCATGAAACTGGTCGCGTTGTGCGACCGCGCCACCTCGCGTACCCGGTCCTGCAGCTCGGCCGGCCACTCGACTTCCACACTTGCCCCGCGGTAATCGGCCACCGCCGGATAGGGCCGATCGGTGGGCAACTCGAGTCGCTCGGGCATCCCGGCCAGCGCGTCCTGCCAGTACCGCAACTGGCCGGCGATCGGGCTGGCCGGATCGTCGAGATCACCGAGGTGGGCGCGCTGCCACAGCGTGTAGTCGGCGTACTGCACGGCCAGCGGCGCCCATCCCGGCGCCCGGCCCGCGCACCGGCTGGCGTAGGCGACGCCGAGGTCGCGGACCAGCGGGGTGAGCGACCAGCCGTCGGCGGCGATGTGGTGGACCACGGCGACCAGCAGGTGCTCTTCCTCGGCGACCCGGAAAAGTTGCGCCCGCAACGGCATTTCGGTGGTCAGGTCGAACGGATGGGCCGCGGCCGCATCGACGGCCTCGTCCAGCCGCCCCGCGGACCATCCGGTGGCGTCCACCACGTCCCATCCGGTCTCGGCGTCCTCGGGCGGCATCACCACCTGCTGCGGTGTCCCCCCGGTCGCGATGAACACGGTGCGCAGGCTTTCGTGCCGGGCCAGCACGTCGGCCAGCGCGGCCCGCAACGCGTCGGCATCCAGGTGTCCGCGCAGGCGCAGCGCCGCGGCCATGTTGTAGACCGGCGAGGGGCCGTGCAGCTGGTCGATGAACCACAGCCGGGACTGCGCGAACGACAAGGGCAGCACCGCAGGCCGCGCGCCGGCCACCACCCGCGCCGGTCCACCGCGGCCCGCGGCGAGGAGCGGCGCCAGCCGGCGAATGGTGGGCGCCTCGAACACCGCGCGCACCGACAGCTGGGCGTCCAATCCCGCGTTGACGGCGGCGACCAGGCGCATGGCCGTCAACGAGTCGCCACCCAGGTCGAAGAACGATTCCTCGACACCGACGCGGGCCAATCCCAGCACCCTGGCGTAGATTTCGGCGAGGATTCCCTCGACCGCGGACGCAGGGGCGCGGTACGAATCGGGGTCGTGGTATTCCGGCGCCGGTAGGGCCCGGGTGTCGAGCTTGCCGTTGACCGTCAACGGGATTGCGTTTAATGCGACGACCGCGGCGGGCACCATGTGGGCGGGCAACCACTTGGCGAGCGCGGCGCGGATCCCCGCCGGGTCGGCGGTGCCGGTGACGTAGCCCACCAGCCGGCCCTCGCGGGCGATCACCGCCGCCTGCTCGACTCCGTCCAAAGTGGTTAGCGCCGCGCGGATTTCACCGGGTTCGATGCGATAGCCCCGAATCTTAACCTGGTCATCGGCGCGCCGCACATACCGCAGCTGCCCATCGGAGCCCCAGCGCACCAGGTCGCCGGTGCGATACATGCGCGCCCCGGCTGAGCCGAACGGGCAGGCGACGAAGCGCGACGCCGTCAGCCCCGATCGGCCCAGATACCCGCACGCCACGCCGCGGCCGGCGACGTACAACTCACCGACCGTCCCGACCGGCACCGGGCGTAACCTCTTATCCAACACCATTACCGCGGCGCCCGACACCGGGAAGCCGATCGGCGGGACCGCGGGCCCCCCGGTCAGCGGCGCGCTGATCGTCGCGTCCACCGTGGTTTCGGTCGGGCCGTAGGCGTTGACCATTACCCGGCCCGGCGCCCACCGATCCACCAGCTCGGCCGGGCAGGGCTCGCCGCCGATCACCAGGGCCACCGCATCCAGGCCCTCCGGCGACAACGCGCTCGCCTCGGACGGGGTCTGACTCAGCACGCTGACCTGTTCGCGAAGCAGTAACGCGCGCAGCTCTTCCGGTGCGTGGACGACCGGCTCGGGCACCACGACCAGCCGCCCCCCGTCGAGCAGCGCACCGAAGATCTCCTGGACCGAGACGTCGAAGCCCAGCGAGTGACAGTGCGACCAGACACCGGCCGCCGGCAGGGGCGCGTGCAGCGACGCCATCAGCTGGGTCACGTTGTGGTGGGTGACCGCCACGCCCTTGGGGACGCCGGTGGTGCCGGACGTGTAGATCAGGTATGCGATGTCCTCCGGGGCGGGGGTGGGCAACGCGGCGGCGGCCCGTGGGTGCGCCGACCGATCGTTGACGTCGACAACCGGCACATCGGACCCATACAGCCGCGACCGTAGGGCCGCGGTGGTGACGGCGACGACCGGCGCGGCATCGGCCATCATGAACCCGACTCGCGCGGCCGGCAGGCCGGGGTCGATCGGCAGGTAGGCGGCCCCCGTTTTGAGCACCGCCAGGATCGCGACGATCGCGTCGGCGGACCGCGAAAACAGCAGCGCCACAAAGGCGCCGGGCCCGGCTCCATGGCACACCAGCCGGTGCGCCAGGCGATCCGCGGCCTCGTCCAGCTCCCGATACGTCATGGAGCCGCCGTCGAAGCTCAGCGCCACCGCCTCCGGTGTGCGGGCCACGTGCGCGGCGAACACCTCCGGAATCGAGCTCCCCGGCGCCGGCTCGCTCAGCACCGCTTGGTTCCCCAACTCGGCCAGGTGGGCGTGCTCCGACTCGTGGAGGGTATCGATCGTCGCCAACGGTCGGGTGGGGTCGCCCGTCATGGCCACCAGCAGGCGACGGAACCGCTCGGCCATCGCCTCGATGCCGGCCGCGTCGAACACGTCGGTGTCGAATTCGACGCGCAGGCCAAGGACTTCGCCCGGCACGGCCTGCACCGAGAGCGGATAGTGGTTGAACTCGCGGCTGGTGAAGTCGGTGACGGTGAGCTCGTGGACGCCCGCCAACGCGGTGGTGTCGACCGGATAGTTTTCGTAAACGAACAGGGTGTCGAACAACTGGTCGTGCCCGGTGGCGCGGTGGATTTCGGACAGCGCCAGGTGCTGGTGTTCGAGGGTGTGGTTGTGGGCGCGGCGCAGCTGGTCGAGCAGGCCGGCGACGGTGGTCGCCCCGGTGATGATGGCCCGCACCGGAACCGTGTTGATCAGCAGGCCCACCATTGCGTCGGCGCCGGGCACCTCCGCCGGCCGGCCCGAGACCACGGCGCCGAAGACCACGTCGTCCTGGCCGGTCAGCCACGCCAACAGCTGCGCCCACGCGGCCTGCAGGACGGTGCTGACGGTGGTGTGCGACGAGCGCGCCAGCCCGCTCAGGGCCCGCGTGGTGTCCGCCGGCACCTGGAAGGTGGCCACGCCGCGCCGGCCTGTCCGACCGGGTGGGCGCACCAACGTCGGGGTGTCGAATCCGTCGAGCACCTGGCGCCACGCGGCTCTTGCGGCCGCCACGTCCCGGTCCGCGAGCCAACTGAGGTAGCTGCGATACGGCGTCGCCGGCGGCAACCGCTCCCGGTAGTAGCCGGCGAAGATCTCTTGAAGCAGGATCGGCAGTGACCAGCCGTCCATCACGATGTGGTGGGTGGTCAGCACGAAGCGGTGCCGGTCGGTTGCGGTGCGGATCAAGGCGGCGCGGAAGGCCGGGCGTCGGGCGGCCAGGTCGCACACCGCGGCACGTTCGGCGGCGCACAGCCGCCCGATCCGCTCACCCGGGTCGGGGTCGTCGTCCTCGAGTTGGAGGTAGCGCCACCCCAGCGCCGGGTCGGCCGGGATGAGCTGCACGGGTTCGTCGAAGTCTTCGCAGAACCGGGCCACCAGGTTGGGGTGCCGGTTCAGCACGGTGTGCATGGCCTCGCGCAGGCGCTGCGGGTCGAGCGGGCCGCACACGGTGATGTCGAGCTGCACCGCGTACACGTCGTCGCCGGGGTCCCGCCCGGCACTGGCGTGGAAGAGCAGCCCCTGCTGCAGCGGCGTGAGCGGCAACACGTCGGCGATCTGGTGTTGCCGGCACAGCTCATCGATCTGCTGCTGGCTCAGCCGTGCCGGCGCGATGTCCGACGGGGTCAATCCGCCCCCACCGTTTCGCACGTGCTCGCAGATGCCGGCCAGGGCGTCGCACCACAATTGGCTGAGTCGGCGGACCTGACGCCGTTCGAGGGCCGAGGGCGCCCATGTCCAGTTGGCCTGCAGGCGAGGGCCATTCGCCGTTTCCATCGTGCCGGCGTTGAGTTCCAGCGTGTGTCCCAGCGGCATCGGCAATGCAGCGGTCGCGGCGGTCAGCTGCAGGCCCTCTTGGTCGAGTCGCCACAATTCCTCTGACAACTCGGCTGCCCCGCCGAGGCGTCCCAGATAGTTGAATCCGATCACGGGGTCCGGGTCATCCAGTCCCACTTCGGGATTCAGGTAGCGCAGCAGCCCGTAGGTCAGCCCGTCTGGCAGTGCGCGCAGCTGTTCTTTGGCGTCCTTGATGAGCGCGCCGAGCTCGGCGTCGCCGGCTTCGACCTTCGCCCAGCGCGGTTTGCCGAGGCTCAACGCGACCGGATATTTGGCGGTGAACCATCCGACGGTGCGCGACACATCGACACGCGGGCCCACATCCTCGTGGCGGCCGTGGCCCTCCACATCGATCGAAAGCGGCGCGCCGGTGCCCAGGAATTCGTTGATCGCCAACCCGAGGGCGACCACCAAAATGTCCTGGACACCGGCGTGAAGCGCCGCCGGCACTGCCCCCAGCAACATGCGAGTGGTTTCGGTGTCCAGTGACACCGACATGTGTTCGGCCGTCTGGTAGGTGTCCGCATCGGGACGCACCGCCGGGAACGCGGCGGGGATCGCCGTTACCCGGCGCCAGGCGTCCGCCGATGCGACGACCTCGGCGCGCCGGGCGTGCTCCGCCAGCAGTGCCGACCAGCGGGCGAACGACGTCCCACCCCCGGTCAGCGCCACCGGCCGCCCGCTGTGCAGCTGGGCCCACGCGATGTTCAAGTCCTCCAACAGGATTCGCCACGACACTCCGTCGACGGCGAGGTGGTGGACGACCAGCGCCAACCGGCCGTTGGACGCCGCCCATACCGCCCCCAGCATCACGCCGGCGGCCGGGTTCAACCGCGACCGCGCCGCCACCAACGCCGCTTCGGACAACACGTCGACGGTGTGCACGCACCCGCGCGCGTCGACCGTTCCCGGCGCGGGCACCTGCAGCGACCAGCCGCCGGCGCCGTCGTCGTCGACGCGCAGCCGCAGCATCGGGTGCCGATCGATCATGGCCTGCACCAACGTCACGACGTCGTCCTGGGTGACGCCCGCGGGGGCTTGGACCACCATGGTCTGGTTGAACTGGTCGACCGGCCCGTCGACCCGGTGCAGCCAGTGCATGATCGGGGTGGCAATGACTTCGCCGATGCCCTCGTCGGCCACGTCGTCGTCGGTGAGCACTCCGGCCACCCGGGCCAGCCTGGCCACGGTCTGCTCGACGAAGATGTCGCGCGGGCGGAACACGACGCCCGCCGCCCGCGCCCGGGCCACCACCTGCATCGACAAGATGCTGTCGCCACCCAGGTCGAAGAAGGAGTCGTCGACGCCGACGCGGTCCACGCCGAGCACCTGGGCGTAGATGCCGGCGAGAATATCTTCGACCGCGTCGCCCGGCGCGCGATAATTCTCGGCGCTTTGGTAGTCGGGCGGTGGCAGGGCGCGGGTGTCGAGTTTGCCGTTGACGGTCAGCGGCAGCTCGTCCAGTGCGACGACCGCGGCCGGGACCATGTACGCGGGGAGCCGGTCGGCCAGCTGGCCGCGGGCGCGGGCGGGGTCAGCGGTCCCGGTGATGTAGGCGACGAGGCGCTTGTCGGCGGGCCGGTCTTCACGGACGACCACGGCCGCCTGCGCGACCCCCGCCAAACGGGTAAGCGCCGTGCGTATTTCGCCGAGCTCGATGCGATACCCGCGGATCTTGACCTGTTCGTCAATCCGGCCCAGGTACTGCAGCTGCCCATTGGCGCCCCAGCAGGCCAGGTCGCCGGTGCGGTACATGCGTGCGCCGGACCCACCGAACGGGCACGCCACGAACCGCGAGGCGGTCAACCCCGACCGCCCCAAGTACCCGCACGCCACGCCACGCCCGGCGACATACAACTCGCCGACCACGCCGATCGGCACCGGCCGCATCCACTTGTCCAACACGAACAATGCCGCGCCCGGCACCGGAGACCCGATCGGCGGCGCCCCGGTTCCGGCGGTCAGCGGCGCGGTCATCGCCGCGTACATCGTGGTTTCCGTCGGGCCGTACTGGTTGACCATCACCCGCCCGGGCGCCCATCGGTCAACGACCTCGGGCGGACACGCCTCCCCGCCCATTACCAGCGTCGCCACCGATTCGAGGCCTTGCGGCGATAGTGCCGCCACCGCCGAGGGGGTGTGGCTCAATACGCTGACCCGTTCGCGAACGAGCATGGCGTGCAACTCTTCCGGTGAGCGCACGACGTTGTCGGGCACGATGACGAGCCGGCCGCCGTGCAGCAGCGATCCGAAGATCTCCCAGACCGAGAAGTCGAAGGCCAGCGAGTGGCATTGCGACCACACGTGGCCGAGTTCCAGCTCTTCGTGCACGGATTCGAGCAGTTGGGTGACGTTGTGGTGGGTGACGGCCACGCCCTTGGGGACCCCGGTCGTGCCCGAGGTGTAGATGAGGTAGGCGATGTTCTCCGGGTCCGGCGCCGGGAGTGCGCCGCTGGGTTGGGGTGCTATTTCGGTGTCGTCGAAGTCGATGACGGCCAGGTCCGAACCGTCGAGCCGGGAACGCACTTCGGGGGTGACGATCGCGGCGATCGGTATGGCGTCGGTGAGCATGAACTCGATGCGCGCGGCCGGCAGTCCCGGGTCGATGGGCAGGTACGCCGCCCCGGTTTTGAGCACCGCCAGTATGGCGATGACGGCCTGGGCCGAACGCTCGGCCAGCAGCGCCACACACTCCCCCGGGCCCGCGCCGTACTCAATCAGCAGGTGCGCCAACCGGTTAGCGGACTGCTCGACCTCGGCGTAGGTCCACGAACGGTCCGCGCTTGTGATGGCCACGGCCTCGGGTGCGCGGTCGACCTGGGCGGCGAACAACTCCGGGATCGAGATGCCAAGGGAGGCCGGCAGGTTCAGCACCGCGCGGTTGCCGATGGCCTCGAGCCGGGCGTGTTCTGCCTCGTCGAGCACATCGATCGATGAGAGCCGACGGGCCGGGTCGGCGGTCATGGCGACCAATACGTCGTGCAACTGCTCGATCATTCCCTCGATGCGGGCGGTGTTGTACACGTCGGTGCGGAATTCGACCGCCCCGCGGATGCCGGCGGGCCGGCCGTCCTCGGTCCAGCGTTCGGCCAGCGAGAACACCAAATCCATGCGCGCGCTGTGGGTGTCCGTCGGCAGCGGGGTGACCTGTAGGTCACCCAACGTCAGGTCGGCGAAATCGTGGTTCTGCCAGGTCAAGACGACCTGGATGAGGGGGTGGTGGCTGAGGCTGCGAGTGGGACGCAGCCGCTCCACGAGGACTTCGAAGGGCACGTCCTGGTGTTCGTAGGCGGTCAGGCTGCGCTGCTGCACCTGGGCCAGCAGCTCAGCGACGGTGGGGTTGCCGGACAAGTCGGTGCGCAGCACCAGGGTGTTGACGAAGAATCCGACCAAGTCGTCGAGCGCGGGGTCGCGCCGCCCGGCGATCGGAAAGCCTACTGCCACATCGCTACTCGCGCTCAGCTTGGCCAGCAGCACCGCCAGGGCGGCCTGTACCACCATGAAGCTGGTCGCATTGTGACCACCGGCCAACTCCCGCACCCGCTGTTGCAGCTGCGCGGGCCACTCCACGGCCACCCGCGCTCCACGATAATCAGCCACCAACGGATACGCCCGATCCGTCGGCAACTCCAGGCGCTCGGGCATCCCGGCCAATGCATCCTGCCAATAGGCCAGCTGGGCGGCAATCGCACTGTGCGGATCGTCCAGGTCGCCGAACTCGGCACGCTGCCACAGCGTGTAATCCACGTACTGGACCGGCAATTCGGCCCAGCCCGGGGGCTCGCCCGCGCACCGACAGGCGTAAGCCACCCCCAAATCACGCACCAACGGCGTGATCGACCACCCATCCGCGGCAATATGATGAGCAACGGCGACCAACACATGCTCATCCACACCCACCCGGAAAAGCGTCGCCCGCAAGGGGATCTCCGCGGCCAGGTCGAACGAGTAACGCGCCGCCGCCTCGATGGCTTCGGCGAGCCGGCTTGCCGACCAGCCGTCGGTCGACACCACGTCCCACCCGAGGCCGGCCTGCGTGGGCGGTAGCACGACCTGTTGCGGGGTGCCCTCCGGCGCGACGAAGATGGTGCGCAGGCTCTCGTGGCGGGCCACCATGTCGCGCAACGCGGCGCGCAACGCGTCGGTGTCCAGCCGGCCGACGAGCCGCAGGGCGGCGGCCATGTTGTAAACGGGTGAAGGGCCGTGCAGTTGGTCGAGGAACCACAGCCGGCTCTGGGCGAATGAAAGCGGCACCGTCGCAGGGCGTTTGGCGGCTACCAATGGCCTCAGGCCGCCCCCACTGCTGCCGATGCGGGGCGCCAACTGTGCCACCGTGGGTGCCTCGAACAGCGCCCGCACCGTAAGGGCGGTATCGAGACCACTGTTGATCGCCGCGATCACCCGCATCGCCGAGAGCGAGTCGCCGCCGAGATCGAAGAAGGAGTCATCCGCCCCGACCCGCTTGAGGTCCAGGACTTGGGCGTAGATGCCGGCGAGGATTTCTTCGATCGCGCTGGCCGGGGCGCGGTAGCGATCGGTGTCCTGATAGTCGGGTGTGGGGAGGGCGCGGGTGTCGAGTTTGCCGTTGAGGGTGATGGGCAGGGTGGGCAGTGGGACGACCGCGGCCGGGATCATGTAGTCGGGTAGCCGGTGGGCGAGGTGGGCGCGGAGCTCGGTGGGGTCGGCGGTGCCGGTGATGTAGCCGATGAGGCGTTTGTCGCCGGGGCGGTCCTCGCGCACGATGACGACCGCTTCCTCGACGCCGTCGAATGCGGCCAGCGCCGAGCGGATTTCGCCGACCTCGATGCGATAGCCGCGGATCTTGACCTGCTCATCGGCGCGCCCGACATAGCGCAGCTGCCCATCGCGGCCCCAGGACACCAGGTCCCCGGTGCGATACATGCGCGCACCGGCCGGGCCGAACGGGCACGCCACGAACCGCGACGCGCTCAACCCCGCGCGGCGCACATATCCATACCCCACGCCGCGCCCGGCCACATACAACTCCCCGACCACCCCGGCCGGCACCGGACGCAACCAGGCGTCCAGGACGAACAACGCCGCCCCGGGCACCGCCGAGCCGATCGGCGGCGCCCCGGACTTGGCCACCAACGCCCTACTGGCCGTGGCGAAGATCGTGGTCTCGGTCGGGCCGTAGACATTGATCATCACCCGCCCCGGCGCCCACCGGTCCACCAGCTCCGCGCCCACGGGTTCGGCCCCGATCACCAGCGCGGTGCCCTCCAGACCCTGCGGTGACAGCATGCGCACCGCCGCCGGGGTCTGACTCAACACCGTGACCTTCTCGGCCACCACCAACGCATGAAAATCCTTCGGCGAGCGCGCCACGGCCTCCGGGACCACCACCAGCCGCCCCCCGTGCAGCAGCGCCCCCCAGATCTCCCACACCGAGAAATCAAACGCATACGAATGGAACTGGGTCCACACCTGGCCTGGCCCCAACACCACCCCGACCTGCGCGGCGTCGAACAACCGGGTCACGTTGGCGTGGCTGACCGCCACCCCCTTGGGCACCCCGGTCGTGCCCGAGGTGTAGATGATGTGCGCGACATCCTCAGGATCCGGGCCCGGGGGCGCCGTGGCGGGCTGCGACTGCAGCACGGGGCTGTGCACGTCGATGACCGGCAACACATAGCCGGCCAACTTCTCGGCCAGCGCCACGCTGGTCACCGCGGCAACCGGCGCGGCGTCGGTCAACATGAACTCGACCCGCGCCGCCGGCAACCCCGCATCGATCGGCAAATACGCCGCCCCCGACTTCAGCACCCCCAGGATCGCCACGATCGCCTCGGCCGAGCGCTCCAACAACACCGCCACCGACTCCCCCCGACCCGCACCCCGAGCGATCAGCGCATGCGCCAACCGATTCGACGCCTCATCCAACTCCCGATACGACAACGAACGACCCGCACACCGCACCGCCACCGCGCCCGGCGCACGCACCACCTGCGCCGCGAACAACCCCGGAATCGACACCGGCAACCACGGCTGGGACAGCGCGTCTTGGTTGCCGAGCGTGCGCAGCCGGGCATGCTCCGCCTCGTCGAGGATGTCGATCGCCGACAGCGGTCGGGCCGTATCGGTCGTCAATGAGACCAGCACCCGCTGCAAGCGATCGACCAATGTTCTGATGGTGTCGGCGTCGAACACGTCGGTGCGGAATTCCACCGCCCCGCCGATGCCGGCGGGCTGGCCGTCCACGGTCCAGCGTTCGGCCAACGAGAACACCAAGTCCATCCGGGCCGTTTGGTTGTTCAGCGGCAGCGGGGTGACGTGCAGATCGCCCAAGTTCAGTTCGGCGGGGCTGTTCGTCTGCCACGTCAACATGACTTGGACCAAGGGGTGATGGGTCAGGCTGCGCGTGGGGTTGAGCCGCTCCACCAGCGCCTCGAAGGGCACGTCCTGATGCTCGTAGGCGGCGAGGCTGCGCTGCCGCACCTGAGCCAACACCTCCGCGAGCGTGGGGTTTCCGGCGAGATCGATCCGCAGTACCAAGGTGTTGACGAAGAAGCCCACCAGCTCATCCAGCGCCGGGTCCTGGCGGCCGGCGATCGGAAAGCCCACGGCCACATCCGAATTCGCGCTGACTTTGGCTAGTAGCACCGCCAGGGCGGCCTGAATCACCATGAAGCTCGTCGCGTTGTGCTCGCGAGCTACCGCACGGATCCGATGCTGCAACTCCACCGGCCACTCCACGGCCACGCTGGACCCGCGATGGTCGGCCTCCAATGGGTAGGGCCGGTCGGTGGGCAGCGCGAGATGCTCGGGCATGTCGGCCAACACTTGCTGCCAATAGCGCAGTTGCCCGGCGACCGGACTGTCGGGATCGTCCAGATCCCCCAACCGGGCCTGCTGCCACAGCGTGTAGTCGGCGTACTGCACCGGGAGCGGCGCCCATCCCGGCTCCTTGCCCGCGGACCGGCTGCCATAGGCCAACCCGAGGTCGCGGACCAGCGGCGTCAGTGACCACCCGTCGGCGGCGATATGGTGGGCGACCGCCACCAGCACATGCCGGTTCGCGGCGACCCTGAAAAGCTCGGCCCGCAGCGGGATTTCGGCGCCAAGATCAAACGTGTGGCACGCCACTGCCTCGATGGCCTCCTCGAGGCGGCTCGCCGACCAGTCGCCGGCATCCGCCACCCGCCAGCCGAAATCGGCCCGCTCGGCGGGGACAACCACCTGCTGCGGTGTGCCCCTCGGTGCGACGAACACCGTGCGCAAGCTTTCGTGCCGGGCCACCACATCGCCCAGCGCCGCCGCGAGCGCCTCCACATCGAGGTGCCCGTCCAGCCGCATGGCCGCTGCCATGTTGTAAACCGGTGACGGTCCCTGCAATTGATCGGTGAACCACATTCGGCTCTGAGCAAACGACAACGGCAGCACCGCCGGGCGCGCACCGGCCACCACCCGCGCCGCTCGCCCGTCGCCCGCACCGAGCCGCGGGCCCAACTGACGAATCGTCGGCGCCTCGAACAAGGTTCGCACCACCAGCTGGGCGTCCAGCGCGATGTTGACCGCGGCCACCAAGCGCATTGCCGACAACGAATCCCCGCCCAGCTCGAAGAAGGAGTCGTCGGTCCCGACGCGTTCCAATCCCAGCACCCGGGCGTAGATGCCGGACAGGATTTCCTCGACCGGGGTCGCCGGAGGGCGGTACTCGCCGCTTTCCCGGTATTCGGGCGCCGGTAGGGCGCGGGCGTCGAGCTTGCCGTTGACGGTCAGCGGCAGCCGGTCCAGTGCGACGACCGCGGCCGGGACCATGTAGCCGGGAAGCCGGTCAGCCAGCTGGGCTCGGGCGAGGGCGGGCTCGGCCGTGCCGGTGATGTAGGCGACGAGGCGCTTGTCGCCGGGGCGGTCCTCGCGGACGACCACGGCCGCCTGCGCGACGCCCACCAAATCGGTGAGCGCCGTGCGTATTTCGCCGAGTTCGATGCGGTAGCCGCGGATCTTGACCTGCTCGTCGGCGCGGCCCAGGTACTGCAGCTGGCCATCGGCGCCCCAGCGCACCAGGTCGCCGGTGCGATACATGCGCGCGCCGGCCCCGCCGAACGGGCACGCGACGAACCGCGTCGCCGACAACCCCGGCCGGCCCACATACCCGTACGCCAAACCGCGGCCGGCCACATACAGCTCGCCGACCACGCCCGCGGGCACGGGGTTAAGCCATGGGTCGAGCACGAAGAAGCCCAGATGCGCCAGCGGCAGCCCGATCGGGCTGGCGTTGCTGTCGACGTCACCGTCGACGATCTTCCGGAACGAGGCGTGCACCGTGGTTTCGGTGATGCCGTACATGTTGATCAGACGCGGATAACCGGGGTGGTTGTGCAACCACTTGCCCAGCCGATGCGGCTCGAGCGCCTCGCCACCGAACACCACCGTCTGCAACTTCGACTCTTTGCCCAGCTCGGGCGCGAGGACAGAGAACGCCGACGGCGTCTGGCTGAGCACACTGACCTGTTCGCGAACCAGCATGGCGTGCAACTCTTTCGGCGAGCGCACGACGTTGTCGGGCACCATCACCAGCCGGCCGCCGTGCAGCAGCGACCCGAAGATCTCCCACACCGAGAAGTCGAACGCCAGCGAGTGGCACTGTGCCCACACCCGGCCCAGCGCCACTTCCCCGTTGACGGACTCCAGCAGCCGGGTGACGTTGCGATGCGGCACCGCCACAGCCTTCGGGGTGCCGGTGGTGCCGGACGTGTAGATGATGTAGGCGATGTTGTCCGCGGACGGTGCGGGCAGCCGATCGCCGGCTTGCGCCGCGACGGCGGGGTGGTTGACCTCGATGACGGCCGCACCGGAGCCGTCGAGCCGCGACCGCATCTCGGGGCTGACGATCGCGGCGATCGGTGCGGCGTCGGTGAGCATGAACTCGATCCGGGCGGCCGGCAGTCCCGGGTCGATGGGCAGGTACGCCGCCCCGGTTTTGAGCACGGCCAGCATCGCGATGACGGCCTGGGCCGAACGCTCGGCCAGCAGCGCCACACACTCCCCCGGGCCCGCGCCGTACTCAACTAGCAAGTGCGCCAGCCGATTCGATGACTCATCGACCTCCCGATACGTCCACGCGCGCTGCGCGCAGGTCACCGCAACCGCGTCGGGCGCGCGGTCGACCTGGGCGGCGAACAACGCCGGAATCGACACCCCGGCCGGCACCGGCCCCTGCAGCACCGCACGATTACCGACGGCCTCGAGCCGGGCTCGTTCCGATTCGTCAAGCACTTCAATCGACGAGAGCCGACGCGCCGGATCGCTGGTCATGGCCACCAGCACCTGATGCAACTTGTCGATCAATCCCTCGATGCGGGCGGTGTCGAACACGTCGGTGCGGAATTCCACCGCCCCACCGATACCCGCGGGCCGGCCGTCCTCGGTCCAGCGTTCGGCCAACGAGAACACCAGATCCATGCGGGCAACCTGGGTGTCCACCGGAACCGGGGTGACCTGCACGTCGCCCAGGGTCAGCCCGGCGGCGGGGCCGTTGTGCTGCCAGGGCAGGTTCTGCCAGGCCAGGACTACCTGGATGAGGGGGTGATGGCCGAGGCTGCGTGCGGGATGCAGCCGTTCGACGAGGACTTCGAAGGGCACGTCTTGGTGCTCGTATGCGGCCAGGCTGCGCAGCTGCACCTGGGCCAAGACCTCAGCCACGGTCGGATTTCCACCCAGGTCGGTGCGCAATACCAACGTATTGACGAAGAAGCCGACCAACTCGTCAAGCGCGGGATCACGACGCCCGGCAATCGGAAAACCCACTGCCACATCCGAAGTCGCTCCCAGCTTGGCCAATAAGACCGCCAACGCGGCTTGTACCACCATGAAACTGGTCGCATTATGCTCACCGGCCACCTCACTCACTCGTCGTTGTAACTCCGCGGGCCACTCCACGGCCACCCGCTCCCCCCGAAAATCAGCCACCGCCGGATAAGGCCGGTCGGTGGGCAACTCCAGACGCTCGGGCATGCCCGCCAACGCGTCCAGCCAATACGCCAGTTGCGCGGTGATCGCACTGTGCGGGTCATTCAGGTCCCCGAACTGGGCCCGCTGCCACAGCGTGTAATCCACGTATTGCACCGGTAGTTCGGCCCAACCCGGCGCCTCGCCCGCACACCGGCTGGCATAAGCCACGCCCAAATCACGCACCAGCGGCGTGATCGACCACCCATCGGCAGCAATATGGTGAGCCACGGCCACCAGTACGCTCTCGTCGTCGCGTAGGCGAAAAAGCGTTGCCCGCAAAGGGATCTCAACCGTCAAATCAAACGAGTAACGCGCCGCCACCTCGACCGCCTCCGCCAACCGGGACGCCGGCCAGGCGCTGGCATCGACGACGTGCCAACCGAAATCGAAGTGGCCGACCGGGACGACCACTTGCTGGGGGGTGCCCTCCCGGGCGACGAAGACCGTGCGCAGGCTTTCATGCCGCGCGATCACATCGGCAAGCGCCATCCCCAGCACGTCGGCATCGAGGCCACCACGCAAGCGCAACGCCACCGCCATGTTGTGGACCGGCGAAGCGCCGTGCAACTGGTCGAGGAACCACAGCCGGGACTGGGCGAACGACAGCGGCACCACCGCGGGCCGCGCACCGGCCACGACCCGCGGCAGCCTCTCCTCCCCCTCATCGAGCCGCGGCGCCAACCGGCGGATCGTCGGCGCCTCGAACAACGCCCGCACGGAAAGGGTCGCGTCCAGACCGGTGTTCACCGCGGCGACCAGGCGCATCGCCGACAGGGAATCCCCACCCAGATCGAAGAACGAATCGTCGACCCCGACCCGGCCGATGCCCAGAACCTTGGCGTAAATCCCGGCGAGGACCTCTTCGGTGGGGGTGGCCGGCGCCCGATACCCGTACCCGGGGTATTCCGGCGCGGGAAGGGCGCGCGTATCGAGTTTGCCGTTGAGGGTCAACGGCAAGGCGGCCAGGGGCACGACCGCGGCCGGAACCATGTAAGCCGGCAGCCGCTCGGCGAGATGGGTGCGTACCACGGCGGGATCGGCGGTGCCGGTCAGGTACGCCACCAGCCGCTTGTCCCCGGGCCGGTCCTCGCGGGCGATCACGACCGCCTGCTCTACACCGGCCAAACCCGTTAGGACGGTTTGGATTTCGCCGAGCTCGATGCGGTAGCCGCGGATCTTGACCTGCTCGTCGGCGCGCCCGGCGTAGCGCAACTGCCCATCAGGACCCCACGACACCAGGTCCCCGGTGCGATACATCCGCTCGCCATTCCCGCCGAACGGGCACGCCACGAACCGCGACGCGGTCAACCCCGCCCGCCGTACATATCCCACGCCCACGCCGCGGCCGGCCACATACAACTCGCCGACGACCCCCGCGGGCACCGGCCGCAGCCAGCCGTCCAGCACGAACAGCGCCGCCCCGCCCACCGGTGAACCGATCGGCGGCGGCCCCGATCCCGCGATCAACGGCGCGCTCTTGGACACCCACATCGTGGTCTCGGTGGGCCCGTACACGTTGACCATCGCCCGGCCCGGCGCCCACCGGTCCACCACCGCCGGCGGACAGGGCTCCGCCCCCACTACCAACGCCGCCCCCACCCCCTGCGGCGCCAACACTCCCAGCGCAGACGGCGTCTGCGTCAGGACCGACACCCGCTCGCCCACCAGCAGCGCCTGCAGATCGTCGCCGCACCGCGCCACCGCATCCGGCACCACCACCAGGTGGCCCCCGTGCAACAACGCACCCCAGATCTCCCACACCGAGAAGTCGAATGCCAGCGAATGGCACTGACTCCACACGTGCCCCGCCCCCAGCAACCCATCACCAGCCAACGCCTCAAACAGCTGCGTCACATTGCGGTGCGTAACCGCCACCCCTTTGGGCGCGCCCGTCGTCCCCGAGGTGTAAATCACGTGCGCCACGTCGTCGGCACCCGGCCCCGCGAACCCCACACCCGGCTGCAAGTCGATCGCCGGATCATCGGCCTCCAGCACCACCCCCGAAAATCCGCCCAGTCGCGACCGCAACCCCGCGGCGGTGACCACCACCACCGGCGAAGCGTCGGCTTCGTACACCAACTCCGGCCAGGCAACTGGCTTCGGGTTGATCTTCTCCACGGACGGGGACCGGCATCAA
>NZ_LZKF01000065.1:0-2206 GCF_001672665.1 Mycobacterium sp. E2238
CGCCAGAACAGCCACTCGACCGCTTTCATGGTGGAGCGGAACAGCGGCGCCGGCACGCTCGGAACGAGCTGCCCGTTCGGCCGCATCGGGATGTAATGCAGCGTGGCCATCGGAATGCCGTAGTAATCCGCCACGTTGATCGCCAGGTCCTGGTAGAGCTGGCCCGTGAAGAGCAAATCGGCCCCGGCCCCAACCGAGATCAGGGACGAGCTCATTTCCTGCCAGTTCCGCAGCACGGGCTCCCAGGCGTCACGCATCAACTTGATGGGCCCGCGCGCGAAATTCTTCCAGAAGTCGCGGATGAATTCATCGCTCCAGAAGTCGTGCATGTCGGGCCCGTAGCCGATGGCAGCCAACCCCGCTTCTCGAGCGAGCTCAACCAAATTGGGCGGGACGGCCATGCGCACTTCGTGCCCTCTGCGCATCAATTCGCGGCCGATAGCAAGGCACGGCTCGATGTCTCCGCGCGTCCCATAACTTGCCACAGCAAACTTCATCGCGCTGTAACCTTAATCACTTTTTCCATGCATAGGCAACTCCGCAGACAGGGTCTTTAGCCCCTAATTTCGATCTGCCCCTTACCGATTGGGACTGACTGCGTTTTGATTGCGCCGCATGGCCATGCAGATTCCAGGAGCCGGCAAAGCAGCAACTTTCACCGGCCCTTGTCGGGTACGACGACGACAACTTCATCGACCTCTGCCCCCCGACCTTGAACTATCACGACCCTTAGACGGTGTGACACCCACCTAGGCATCGTCGGCTGATCAATATCAGTCTGCCAGAAGGATCGGCCTTGTGTGTCGAGAAGCAGGAACTCGTTGGCCGCCGACGCCCTGAGTCCGGGGGCTTTACCCGGCAGCACACAGCCCGGCTCGCGCGTTGCCAATCAGGCGCGGCTCCGGGAGCTGGCAAACTTCTCCACGAGGTCGGCCGCTTTGATCACGCTGTCGGCGGATTTGGTCATGTGCCTGGCGATTTCGCGCGCACGCATGCCGTAGTCCGGGTCAAGTATCCGGCGCAGGTCTGCGACCAGTGTTTCGCGGGTGGTTGCCGAAAAGCGGCGCGTCGTACCGACTTTCAGCCGGTTGAGCTGGCCCCCCCAAATGGTTTGATTGACGTCCATCGAAAGAATCAGGGTGGGGACTCCCGCACGCAGGCTTGCCGCCGTGGTGCCCGAGCCGCCGTGATGAACGACCGCGCGACAGGCTGGAAAGACCGTCGCATAATTCACCGCGCCCACGACCTTGACGTGGGCGGGAAGTGGCACATCGCTGAAATCGCTCCAGCCGGCGCAAATTAGCGCCCGCTGGTGCAATTCCGCACATGCCGCAGCGATCATTTCGACCGTGTCGACCGGAGATTCGACCGGCATGCTGCCGAAGCCAAAGCAAATCGGCGGCGATCCGGCGGCAATCCAAGCTGCCACGTCGTCGTCGGCGCCCGTGGTCAGTTGCATTGTCAATGGGCCGACAAACGGCCGTAGGCCGTCCCATTTCGCCCATTCGTCCGCCAGTCCGGGAAAGCAAACCTCGTCGTACGCTTGGATTTCCAGCGACTTTCGCTGGGCGATCCGGCGCGGCGAGGGATGCGTTGCCTTGGGGAGCCCGAGTTCGCGGCGCTGCGTGTCCTCGACCTTCTTGTTCAGGCGCCAACTGAACCAGTCGAACGCCGTCATCGCCGAGCGGCTCAACGGCGCCGGCAGCATCGAAACGGTCTGGCCGTTCGGCCGCATGGGGACGTGATGCAGCGTGGCAAACGGGATGTCGTAGTACTCCGCGACGTTGGCGGCGGCCTGCTCGAAATTCAGGCCGGTGCACAATAGGTCAGCGTCGGCGGCGAGGGACGTCAGCGCCGCGCTGACCTCGCCCCAATGCCGGATGAGGGGCTCCCAGACCTTGCGCATCAACCTGATCGGGCTGCGGATCGTCCAGATGTTCCGGAAGAACTCAGCCCACATGTTGCGGAGGAACTCCTCGTCCAGGAAGTCGTGCAGTTCCGGGCCGTACGGGACCGCCGCGAGCCCGGTGGACTCGGCGAAACCCATCAATTCCGGTGGGACGGCCACGGCCACGTCGTGCCCTCGGCGCAGCAGCTCGCGGCCGACCGCTGCCAATGGCTCGATGTCGCCGCGCGTTCCGTAGCCGGCGAGGGCGAATTTCGTCACGGGTCCTAGCCTTGCAGTTGCCGTGCGCCGGCGACGTCA
>NZ_LZKF01000066.1:0-1453 GCF_001672665.1 Mycobacterium sp. E2238
CCGGCCCCAAATCGCAAGCACCACGGCACAATTGGGCCGCGGCCGCGGCCGGTGAGGTTTCCCACGTGGTGGTGGGCGGGGCCATCGATGCCGCCATCGACACCGCGAAGGGATCGATGGCCGGGCCGGTGGAGGAGTACGCCGACCAGGCCGCCAACGCCTCGCTGGTGGCCGCGGCGGGTGCGCTGCTGGCCGGCGGCGGCACCGAGGACGCGGCCGGCGCGCTGCTGGCCGGCGTGCCGCGGGCCGCGCACACGGGCCGGCAGTCGTTCGCCGCCGTTCTGGGCCGCGGATTGGCCAACGCCGGGCAGCTGTTTCTAGACCCGGGCGCCTTGCGGCGGCTGGACCGGGTCAAGGTGGTCGTGGTCGACGGCGCCGCGCTGCGTGGCGACAACCGCGCCGTGCTGCAGGCGCGCGGCGACGTACCCGGGTGGGACGAGGACCGCGTCTACGAGGTCGCCGACGCGCTGCTGCACGGTGAGGAAGCCCCCGATCCGGACCCGGACGAGTTGCCCGCCACCGGCGCCCGGTTGCGGTGGGTCCGGGCGCAAGGGTCGTCGGCGACGCCGGCGCAGGGCCTCGAACATGCCGATCTGGTGGTCGACGGCGAGCGCGTCGGCAGCGTCGACGTCGGGTGGGAAGTCGACCCGTTCGCCATTCCGCTGCTGCAGATCGCACACCGGACCGGCGCCCGGGTGGTGTTACGCCACGTCGCCGGCACCGAGGACCTGACCGCCAGCGTCGCCGTGAGCCACCCGCCGGGCACGCCGCTGCTGCAGTTGGTGCGCGACCTGCGCACGGATCGCGGGCCCGTGCTGCTCATCACCGCGCTTCACCGCGACTTCGCGTCCACCGACACGTTGGCCGCGCTGGCCATCGCCGACGTCGGGGTGGCGCTCGACGACCCGCAGGCGGCGACGCCGTGGACGGCGGACATCATCACCGGCACGGACCTCGCCGCCGCGGTGCGCATCCTGTCGGCGCTGCCGGTGGCCCGGGCGGCGACCGAATCGGCGGTGCGCCTCGCGAAGGGCGGCAGCACGCTCGCGGGGCTGCTGTTGGTCACCGGCGACCCGCGCACGCTGAGCCCCTTCGCCGTGCAGCGCTGGCTCAACCCGGTCAACGCCGCCGCCGCGGCCGCGCTGATGCAGGGCACCTTCGCGGCCTCCCGGGTGCTTCGGCTGCCCGACCCGACACCGCAGCCGCTGACCGCGTGGCACGCCCTCGACCCGGAGATCGTCTATGCCCGGCTGGCCAGCCGCACGCGGCCCCTGGCGGTCGAACCGGGCACCGCGCCCTGGCGCCAACTCCTCGACGACCTGTCCTACAACCCGCTGGTCGCGCCGCTGCGCGGGCCGGCCAGCCGGGTGGGGCGGCTGCTGACCGCGACGCGGGCCGAGTTGTCGGATCCGCTGACGCCGATCCTGGCCGTGGGGGCGGCGGCCTCGGCGAT
>NZ_LZKF01000067.1:0-1093 GCF_001672665.1 Mycobacterium sp. E2238
GCGCCCAGTTCGTCGTCGACGGCGTTGCGCTGTCCCCGCCGGCCGCGGCCGCCGCCGCGCCCGGCCCAGTCGGGGTTGATGCTTTCCGGGACCACCAGCACCCGCGACGTGGCCGACGGCGGAGCCTGCACCTCGCGACGGTCCGGGCCCCACACCCGCCACGCCGGAACCCCGACTGGGCCGGGCGCGGCGGCGGCCGCGGCCGGCGGGGACAGCGCAACGCCGTCGACGACGAACTGGGCGCCCGGGCTGATCAGCAACTCCTGCTGCCCCGCCGGCAACGCGATCGGGTCGCGGTCGCACGCCCGGGCCGCAACGGGCTCGTCGTCGAGCAGAGCGCCGACGGTGGTGCTGATCGACGTGTGCACGAACCGTCCCGCGACCGCGATGACCGGGCCGTGATCGCAGTCGACGGCGATCTCGCGCGTGCGATCGCGGGCAGCGTCGGCGGGCGCGATCGGGGTGCCGTCGGCACCGAGCACCGACAGCTCGGCCACCCCCGGCGGCTTGAGCTGGTCGAAACCCAGCGCGTTGCGGTCGATGACGTCTTCCCAGTCCAACAGGCTGACGGTGACGCTGTCGGTCACCCGGGGATGCAGTGGGAGTGTCTGCGGTTCACCGGGCTTCAACGCGTGCACCTGCGGGCCGTCGCCCAGGTTGACCGCCACCATCGTCGGATGGGCGGGCAACGCCGACCGGCTCGGCGCCAGCCGGAGCGCGGTGACCTCGGTGGGCCGCGGCAGGGTGAGCGTCAAGGTGGGCGGGGTCTTGTGCTGCACCACCCGCTGCGGTGCCGTCCATGCCGTCGCCGGGTCGCCGTCGGTCGCCGCATACGCCGAGCCGAGGACGTCCACCAGGTCGGAGTCGCCCCGTGCCCTGGTGGTGTTCGGCTCGGCGAGCAGGTCGGCCAGCTTGGGCCCCTGCCGCGGCCGCACCCACACCAACGGGGTCACCGACATCGGTGCCGGAACGGTCAGCGTCCGGCTGAGATTGACCGGCTCTTCGGGTGTCAGCGCCATGGACGGCGCGCAGCGCACGCCCTCCGGCGTCGACGCGCATCCCGGCCTGCCCAGCAGCTCGGAACCCAGGACCG
>NZ_LZKF01000068.1:0-20888 GCF_001672665.1 Mycobacterium sp. E2238
GCCGCGCCGCGCAACGCGTGCACATCTCCGGACCGGCCCTGTCGCAGCAGATCATCTCGCTGGAGCGCGAGCTGGGCGCCGAGCTGTTCGTGCGGGACCGGCGGAGCGTTCGGCTGACCGAGGCCGGACGGACCTTCCTTCCGGATGCGCGCCGAATCCTTTCTCTGGCCGACGATGCCAAGCACCGGCTGCGGCAGGCCGCCGCGCGCAGCACGCCGGTGCGCCTGGGTTACGTCAGCTGGCTGCCGGAGGGCATCACCACGATGCTAGGACCGGCGGCGGATGTGCGCCTCGACGAATGGGTGCTGCCGTCGCACGCGCAGGCCGACCGCGTGGCAGAGGGCACCCTCGACATCGCGCTGGCATGGGTCACCGCCGGCCAGGTCGAGGAGCGCGGCCTGACGGCGCATCTGCTGCGGATTGAGCCGCTGCACGCGGTCATGCCCGGCATGAGTTCGGCGAAACCCGTTGCCGCGCAACGGGTAAGCGTGCTGATCGACGCGGACGAGTCGGCGTGGTCGTCGTGGAACCGGTACGCCAAGGAGTTCGCCGCCCACACCGGTGCCCGCGTCGTCCCCATCGACGACGGCGGCATCGCCGGCGACGCGTTCTACGCGCACGTGCGCAGGGTCGGCGGGCCGGTGCTCGCGTCGCCCAAGCGCCACACCGCGGCGCTCCCGCCCAGCCTGGGTCAGCGTCCCGTCGCCGAACCGGTGCCGCTGTGGACGTGGTCGCTGCTGCACCGCCGCGACGACGACCGCGCCAGCGTGCGCGGCGCCGTGGAAGCGCTGCTGGCCGTGGCCCGTACCCGCGATTGGCCGGCCCCTCCCGCCGGCCCGTGGTGGGCGCCGGCCGACGACCCCCACCTGCGGTGAGAAGTCTCACCGAGCACTGGTAGGAGAACGGTCCTGGACGGCGGGCCGGCGCTGGGCTTCAGTGAAAGTAAGCAGCCCGGAAGGCGAAAAGGCATGGCAGAGAACTACGTTGTGGATGACCTGGCCGAATTCGTCGTCGGCGCCGAGTGGGCCGATCTGGCCGAGCGTCCGCGCGCGCTGATGAAACGCAATGTGCTCGACAGCGTCGCGTGCGCCGTCGGTTCCCTGGACGGGAAGCTCGTCGCGTCGATTCGCGAACACACCGACCAGTTCAGCGGAGTGCCCACCGCGACTTTGGTGGGCGGCGGACGCGCGTCGGTGGACCAGGCCGCGTTCTTCAACGCGGTGCTGGTGCGCTACCCCGACCTGCTGGACACCTATCTGACGGTCGGGGGGCTGTGTCATCCCGCCGACAACTTGGGCGCCGTCCTGGCCGTGGCCGAGCACACGGGAGCCAGCGGGGCGGACTTCCTGCTGGCACTGGCGGTCGCCTACGAGGTTCAGTGCCGATTCAGCTCCCAGGTGCCGGTCATGGCCCGGGGTCTCAATCACGCGTTGCAGCTGTCGATGTCGGTGGCGGCGGGCACGGCCAAGCTGCTCGGTCTCAGCGTCGAGCAGACCGCCAACGCCATCGCGGCCGCCGCGACCGACAATGTGTCGCTGGCGACGGTGCACGCCGAGCCGGTCTCGAACTGGAAGGGCATCTCGCCTGCCATCACCGGCATGCGCGCGGTATACGCGACCATGCTGGCCGGCCGCGGCGTCACCGGGCCCAGGTCGCTGTTCGAGGGTCCACACGGCCTGGTGCAGCTCTTCGATCAGCCCATCGACCTGGCCACCACCGACCGGCGGCTCACCTGCGTCGAACAGACCTACCTCAAGCAGTACTGTGCCCTCATCCACGGGCAGGTCGTGATCGACGCGGTCCTGGGCCTGCGCGCCGAGAACAACCTGTGCGGCGAGGACGTCGCACGGGTGACGCTCGAGGTCTTTCAGGGCGCGTACGACTTCGCTGGCGGGGGAGCCTACGGCGGCAAGGACGATCCGCGCACCAAGGAGCAGGCAGACTACAACCTCAAATACCTCAGCGCGGTGGCACTCCTCGACGGCGGGGTGGGCCCCGAACAGCTAGAACCCGAACGGGTTTCGCGGGCCGACGTGCGGGGCCTGTTGACGCGTGTCGACGTCAAACCGGCCGCCGACCTCACCGCCGACTATCCTCGACGCACGGCGGCCCGGGTGCACCTGGTGACCCGCGACGCGCGGGAATTCGACCGCGAGCAAGCCGATTACGAGGGGTCGCCGACCCGCCCCATGTCCTGGGAACGCGTCGTGGACAAATTTCATTGGCTGGCCGAGCCGTTCTGTGACGAAGCGCTGCGCGCCGAGATCGTCACGGCCGTGGATCGCCTCGACGAGAGCCCCGTCGCCGAACTCACCGGCCTGCTGGGTGCGGCGAGCCCGACCGCCCAACGGCCACGCACCAAGTCCCGATTCTGACGCGCGCCGTGCGCGCCCCCTTGCGTCGCCCGCTGCCCGCGGTCGATGATCGGCCATGCGCAAAGATCAGGGCGGCAATCGGTGGGAGCTGGTCACCTGTGCGGTCGCGGGCCACGCCACCTACGCGCCCGACGAGGAGGACCTCGCCGCGCGGCTGAGTGGCAGCACCGGGTTGGGTGAGGTTTGGCGTTGCCTGCGCTGCGGGGAATTCACGGTGGGCGACCCGCACCGGCGGGGTCCGGCCGAGGACGCGCCAATGATCATGCGCGGCAAGGCGTTACGCCAGGCCATCATTATCCGGACGCTCGCGGTGGAACGCCTGTTCCGGGCGGTGGTGATCGCGCTCGCCGCGTATGCGGTGTGGAAGTTTCGCGGTGCACGGGGCGCGATTCAGGCCACCCTCGAACGCGACCTGCCGATCTTCCGCGCCGCCGGGTTCAAGGTCGATCAGATGACGATCGTGCACGAGTTGGAAAAGGCGCTGGCCGCCAAGCCCTCCACCCTGGCCCTGCTGACGCTGATGCTGGCCGCCTACGCGCTGCTGGAGGTCGTCGAAGGCGTCGGCCTGTGGCTGCTGAAGCGCTGGGGCGAGTACTTCGCGGTGATCGCCACCTCGGTGTTCTTGCCCCTGGAGATTCACGACCTCGCCAAGGGCATCACGATGACCCGGCTGGTCACCTTCACCATCAACGTGGCCGCCGTGATCTACCTGCTGTTCTCGAAACGTCTGTTCGGCTTGCGTGGCGGCCGCGAAGCCTACGACGAGGAACGGCGCGGTGAGCAACTGCTCGATGTCGAGGAGGCCGCCGCCAAAGCCTGACGTCAGGCCGGTGGCTGCCTGGGGTGGATGAAGATTCCTTCCGCCTCGACGGTGACGCCGTGCTCGTCGGCCAGGTGACCAACGGCGAACGTCTTGACGCCCTCGGTGCGCTCGACATGCGCCTGGACGCGCAGCGGCCGCTCCAGCTCGGTTCGGCGCCGGTAGCGCAGGGTGAGGGTCCCGGTGTAAGCGGGCCGGCCGGGCCGGTGCGCGGTCGCCCCGAGCACATGGTCGAGCACCAGCGCGCAGATGCCGCCGTGAACATGGCCGGGCGGTCCCTCGTAGGCCGCGCCCAGCGTGAATTCCGACCAAACCACGCCGTCGGGCTCGTGGTGGACCACCAACGGCGGTGCCACCGGGTTGCGCACACCGACCACCGCGTTGCCCCACGCGACGGTCTGGCCGTCGGGCAGGTAATGCACGCCGACGGGTCCGGGCTGCGCCGCCTCGCCCAATTCGGCTGCGGCCGCGTCGATCTTGGCCTGGGCCGCGGCCACCGCCGCGGGTTCCGCTTCAGTGCGGATGCTGACGTCGATGAGCCGGCGGATCGACGTGGCCAGCGGCGCGTAGACGGACTCGAGCCGGCCGAGGTCGATGCAGGGCGTTTGGTCATGCATCCCGGCAACCTAACAGGACGGCGGCTGGTAAGAACGGAGCGATGGGCACTTATGCGGTCACCGGATCGGCTTCCGGAATGGGCCACGAGACCGCGCAGCGGCTCAAGGCCGATGGGCACACCGTGATCGGCGTCGACATCAGGGGCGCCGATATCGTCGCCGACCTGTCCACCCCGCACGGTCGCGAACAGGCCGCCGACGGGGTGCTGGCGGCCGCGGACGGCAAACTCGACGGTGCCGTGCTGGCCGCGGGCCTCGGGCCCAGCCCAGGTCGAGAGCGCCTGCGCCAGATCGGCCAGGTCAATTACTTCGGCGTCGTCGAACCGCTCGTCGCCTGGCGGCCGGCGCTGGCGGCGGCCGAAAGCGCGAAAGTGGTCGTCGTGGGGAGCAATTCGTCGACGACGGTTCCGCTCGTGCCGCGCCGGACGGTGAAGGCGCTGCTCGCCGATGACGCCGACAAGGCGCTGCGCTCGGTGCGCCCGTTCGGTCCGGCGGCCTCGACGATGATGTACGCGGCGTCGAAGATCGCCGTCAGCCGCTGGGTGCGACGGCACGCGGTGCTGCCGGAATGGGCGGGCTCTGGGGTGCGCGTAAATGTCCTGGCCCCGGGGGCCATCATGACGCCGTTGCTGCAGGAACAGCTGGCGAATCCGCGGCAGGCCAAGGCCGTGCGGTCCTTCCCGGTGCCGCTCGGTGGCTTCGGCCAGGCGGGGCACATGGCCGACTGGATGTGCTTCATGCTGTCGGAGTCCGCCGAATTTCTCTGCGGGAGCGTAATTTTCGTCGACGGCGGCACCGACGCCTATTTCCGTGCCGACGATTGGCCGAAAGCGCCGCCGGCGCACGGGTTGCCCGGCTACTTGCGGCGGTTCAGACGTCCGCCGACTGTGTGACCAACGGCGGGCGCTGCGGCGGGTGTGGGTCGCGCCACAATGCGGCTTTTCGTGGCGTTCACCCCGGCGCGGCGCATCCGTAAAGCGGGCGCGGTGGAATTCAATGATTCGGCGCACAGGCCGAACAGACGAAGGATCGAAACCGTGGCAACACTGCCGTCCTGGATCAGCCAGAGCCCTGCCAACTTCGACATGGTGACGCCCATCAAGGCGCGGGCCTGCGACGCGTGGCAGGCGGTGCGCAGAAGCGCGCCACCCCGGACACGCACCGACGTGACGCTTATGCAGAGGGGCGTCGAGCGCTGCTGACGGCGCCCAATTACTGGAACCACAACACCGCGTATCACGGCTGGCTGGTCCAACTCGCGGCGCGCCACGCCGGCGATGTCCTGGATGTGGGGTGCGGTGAGGGGCTGCTGGCCGAGCGGCTGGCCTCGGTGTCGCGCAGCGTCGTCGGCATCGATGCCGACCCATCCGCGATCCGTCGGGCCAAGGATCGACTGCAGTCCGCAACGAACGTGTCGGTGCGGCTCGCTCGATTCGAAGCCTTTGAGGCTCAACCACATTCGTTTGACCTCATCACCTTCGTGGCGAGCCTGCATCACCTGCCGCTGCGTGAGACGCTGTGCAAGGCGCGCGAAATGCTCAGGCCGGCAGGAGAGCTCGCCGTCGTCGGTTTGTCGGCCAACAAGACCGTCGGCGACTGGGCATGGTCCGCCCTGTGCACACCGGCGGCGCGCGTCGGGTCGTTACTGCATCGGGAGACGCGCGGCATCGGCGTTGCCGTGGCCGATCCCCGGGAAAGTTTGCACGAGATCCGTCGGGTAACCGCGGACGTGCTGCCGGGAGCGCTCATTCGGCGAGGCCTGTACTACCGGTACCGCCTACTGTGGCGAAACCGCTGAGCCGGTCACGCGCTCGCGTTCGCGTCGGCGGGCCCGGGACGCGCGCAGGTTGGCGGCGTTGCCGCACGTTTTGACGTCGTGCCATACCCCGCTGTTGTTTTTGGAGCGGTCGTAGAACGTCGACCCGCAGCGCGGGTTATGGCACTGCTTGATGCGCCGCCAGGTGTCGCCCTGCTGACTGAGCAGAATCTCGGCCCACAGCGCCGAGGCGAGCCAGCGCCAGCCCGTGCCGCTGGGCTCCAACCGCACCTCACCGGCATCGGTGACCACGAGAGCTGCGGGGACGGCACTTCGTCCACCGGGTGCCTCGCCGACGACCAGGGAATCGATCCTGGCCCGTAAGGCGCGCAGCTTGGCCAGGTCCGCGTCGTCGAACGTGGGCACCGGCGCGTCCGTCCCGCGGGCGGCCGACCAGGCGTGCACCGCGTCCGCTACCCATTCGCCGGCGAGCGCGGGGTCGGCGAGCAGGTCCGGTCCGTACCCGTCGATGCCCCTCGTGTTGAGGAAGTCCTGAACCAGGCCCAGGCCTCCCGGTGCCGGGATGATGATGCCGTAGCGCTGTGACGCAGGCCATGGAATAGACATAGGTAAAGAATACTTGACTATG
Source organism: Mycobacterium sp. E2238 (assembly GCF_001672665.1). Lineage (NCBI taxonomy): Bacteria > Bacillati > Actinomycetota > Actinomycetes > Mycobacteriales > Mycobacteriaceae > Mycobacterium > Mycobacterium sp. E2238. The sequence goes on from NZ_LZKF01000068.1 coordinate 6,218, forward strand.
TCGTCGCCGGCACGACGGTGACAGAACCAAAATCGATACAGCTACGTCAAGGAGTGCGGATCATGGTCAACATCAAGGGGTCGACGGTCGTCGTCACCGGCGGACAGCGCGGGCTCGGCAAGGCCATCGTGGACGAGTTGTTGCAACGCGGCGCTGCCAAGGTGTACGCCACGGCGCGGACGCCCAAACCGAGTACGGATCCGCGGGTGGTCGGTGTCGAGTTGGACGTCACCAAGCCGGAGTCGGTTGCGGCCCTGGCCGTTTCGGCTCCGGATGCCGGCATCGTGATCAACAACGCGGGTGTCCTCGGCGCGCGGACGCTGCTCGACAGCGACATCGAGGAAGTGCGCGCGGTGTTCGAGACGAATTACTTCGGCGCGCTCCGCGTCGCCAAGGCGTTCGCGCCCATCCTGGCGGCCAACGGTGGCGGGGCCCTCGTCGACATAGCCTCGATCTTGTCCTGGATGCCCGGCTCCGGTGGGTACGGAGACTCCAAGGCGGCGTTGTGGTCGACGACGAATTCGTTGCGGATAGAACTCGAGAAGCAGGGCACCCTGGTCGTCGCCGCGCACCTCAGCTTCACCGACACCGACATGACCGCGGGCTTCACCGCCCCCAAGAACGACCCGCGCCAGGTGGCGCGCGCGATCGTCGACGGCATCGAAAACGACGACACCGAAGTGCTGGCCGACGACGACACCCGCTACGTCAAGGCGGCGCTATCGGGACCGGTCGACGCGCTGCCCCGGATGCCGTGAGCATGAAGGTCTGCCCGAAGGCAGATCCCCGTCCTGCGACGGTGGGTCAAGCAGGCCCTTGCGGATGGCCTCGCCCAAAAATGGGCTTGCTGCACTTCGGGCAGACCACCGGGTTGTCCCGGCATCACCACGGTCGCATCCCCGGGCCGGCGCTTCGACGGCCGAAGGTCCCCGATGCTTCGGCCGAAGGTCACATTCACACCGTGCCCCGCCGACCGTCCGCGTGTTTGGATAGCGATATGTCCGACACGGAAGCAGAACGCATCGTGAGCGCCACGCGCGTCATCGCGGCCAACGCCGCGCGGATTTTCGAGCTGATCGCCGATCCCTCCCGCCACCCCAGCTGGGACGGCAACGACAACCTCGCCTCGTCCGCTCCGGGGCAGCGGGTGCGTGCGGTCGGTGACGTGTTCAAGACGACGCTGACGAACGGCGCCGTGCGGGAGAACCACGTCGTCGAATTCGTCGAGGGCAGCAAAATCGCCTGGTGCCCAGCCGAACCCAGGAGACAGCCGCCCGGTCACCTCTGGCGCTGGGAGCTCAGCCCGGTGAACGCCGAACTCACCACGGTGACGCACACCTACGATTGGACGGCGCTGACCGACGCCACCCGCCTCGAGCGCGCCCGCGCGACGACACCGGACATGTTGCGCGAGTCCATGGACCGGCTCGCGGTGGTCGCGCAGACGCCCTCCTAAGGCCGAAGCGCGCCGGACTCAGCCGTTCTTGCCGCGGACCCACTGCACCGTGCCGAGGTTCTTCACCCGCACGCTGAGGAACCCGTGGTCTTCCAGGATGTCGGCGATCTCGTCGTCGTCGAAGACATGCGCCCCCACGTTCGGTAGCCTCTGGAAGAGCCGGGCGGCCGGGCCGACGGTGGGGACCATGACGGCGAGCCTCCCGCCCGGTCGCAGCACCCGCGCCATCTCGCCGAGGGCCGCCGCCGGATTCGGAACCAGCTGCAACACGGCCGTCGAGATGACGACGTCAACCGTGTCGTCGCGCAGCGGAAGTCGTTGCGCGTCAGCCTTGATGAAGCCGACCTGCGGCCCCGCTTCGTTGCGGACGGCGCGGGCGAGCATGGCCTCGGAGATGTCGATCCCCAGGGCCAGCCCGTCCGGACCGGCCGCGCGCGCCAGCGAGGCGGTGACGTTGCCCGGGCCCGAGCCGACGTCCAGCGCGATGCCGCCCGGCGGAATGTTCAGCCACTCGAGGGGCGTCTGCCAGGCGGCGATCAGCCGCCGCGACAGGGCCTGGGCGTTGTCGTAGAGCATCGACCCGATCGGTGACGCCCACGCGGCCTGTATCGGTCCGGTGTTTTTCGCGACGCGGTCGCCCTCGTCGGCTCCGCTGCCGAGCAGATCGAGATAGCCCTTGCTCACGTCGGGATCCGCCGGCGGATCGGTGAGCAGATCCAGCGCTCGCCGCAGCGCGGGAGGCAATGAGACGTGCACGTCAGTCATGCGTACTCCTTCGAGTGAAAAACCAAGCTGTGCGCCAGAACTCGGATCAGGGGCCAGCCTACGCCGAGCCGCGCCTGCTCACCGCCGGACGATCGCGTGCTCGCGCACCAGGGAGTACAGCCGCCACTGGCCCGGCACGCCCTTGAGCGCGGTCTCGCCGCGGTCGCCGAAGCGGTGTCGCGACCCGGTGACGATGTCGCGCAACGTCGAGGACACCAGCACTTCGCTGGCGCCGGCGAGTGCCGCCACCCGCGCGCCGATGTGCACGGCCATACCGGCGACGTCGTTGCCGCGCACCTCCACTTCGCCCGCGTGAATGCCCACCCGCACCTCGATGCCCAGCACGCGGACCGCGTCGACGATGGCGTCGGCGCAGGCGATCGCGGCGCTCGGGCTGCTGAATGTGGCGACGAATCCGTCGCCGGCCGTGTTGACTTCGCGCCCGGCGAACCGCTGCAGCTCGTGGCGCACCAGGGTGTCGTGGTTGTCCAGCAGATCGCGCCAGCGGTGATCGCCGAGCAGTGCGGCGCGCTCGGTGGAGCCGACGATGTCGGTGAACACGATCGTGGTGAGCAGGCGCTCGGCGTCGGAGCCGCCGCGCACGCCGGTGATGAACTCCTCGATCTCGTCGAGGAGGGGCGCGGTGTCGCCGACCCAGTACAAGGTGTCCTCGCCCGGGCACTCGACGAGGCGCGCCCCGGGGATGTGCTCGGCGAGGTAGTGCGCGTGCCCGATGGGACTGAAGCCGGGGTTGTCGCGATGCAGGATCAGGGTGGGCACGGCGACGCGGGGAAGCCGGTCGCGGACGTCGCCCTCCCTGACCTTGTTGATGAACGCGCGGGCCATGCTGGGCGACGCGGCCCGGTTGCCGGCCATGTCCCACCACGCACGGAACGCATCGTTGTTCGCAGCGGAGGGAGCGATGATGCCCAGCATGTCGAAGCCCTGCTCGACGGCGTCCGGCTCCATCCCGACCGTCGTGAAGCGATCGGCGTCGTCGAGGTCACTGCCGATGGGGTAGTCGGGACCCCGCAGGGTGCGGGCCGCGCCGTTGGCAATGACGAGGCTGTTCACCCGGTCGGCATGGTCGGCCGCGAGAACGACACCGGCCAACGAGGTGAAGCCCGGGGCGAAGACGGTCGCACGCTCGCATCCCACCGCGTTCATGACCGCGATGGCGTCCTGCGCCCAGGACTCCGGGCCGAGCATGTCAAGCGACGGCACCCGCGAGGACAGGCCGATGCCGCGCTGGTCGAACCGGATCACCCGGCAGAACGATGCGAGCCGGCGATGAAAGCGGTACATCGACGGCTCGAGGTCGACGCAGTCGATGGGAATCAACGGGCCCGGCAGCACGAGCAGGTCGATCGGGCCATCGCCGAAGACCTGATAGGCGATGTCGATCTCGCCGCAACTGGCGTACCGGGTCCGCGGAGCCGCAGAATTCCCAGCCACGCATTCAGGCTAGTGCAGGTCACCGACAAGCCGGAACGGCTCAACCGCGGATGATCGGCACCAGATAGCGGGCGGCGTACTCGCGGACGGCCGCGGGATCCGACGTGTCGAGCCGGTCGGTGGGAAACACGATGATGCCCAGGGCGACGCGAAGCAGGATGTCGGCGATGTTGATCAGGTCGCGTTCGGGGATGTCGGCCCCGCACCGGCGCAGGGTGTGCGCGATCCCGTCGGCGAACTGACCGATGGGGAAGGCATTCGAGCGGGAGAACATGCCCAACAGCTCGGGTTCGCTGTCCACGATCCGCGAGTACAGCGGCGAGTCGTGGACCAGGCGCACGCCCAGCGCGAACGCCTCGACCACGGCCTGCTGCGGATCGCAGCCGGTGGTCGCGCGGTCCAGCGTGCTGAAGAACGATTCGGCCTCGCGCCGCACCACATGCCCGAACAGGTCGTCCTTGGTGGGGAAGCGCCGGTAGACCGTGCTGCGGCTGACGCGGGCACGCGCGGCGATGTCCTCGATGTTGGCCCGGCGCACACCGTAGGTCTCGAACACGGCGCGCGCGGTGTCCAGGATGGTGCGGTCCAGGTCGGTGAGCGAATCCGCTGCGAGATTGCCGCCAAGGCTGTGGTTCGGCATGGATCACGACCCCCACTGCAATCTGGCCGCGCGGTTGCTAGGCTGACACAAAGATACGAGTTTGTGTCATTGATTCGCAAGGACGTCTGTAGCGGGGAGGGGAGCATGACGGCCCACGACGACGAACTGGCCGCCGCGACCGTCGGATCCCGATTCGACACCGGCGTTCGGGAAGCGTTGCCCATGCCGGTCGACGGGCCGGTCGGCGAGGCCGACGGCCTGACGCGGCTGGGGCCCGAGTCGCTGATCTGGAAGTTCTACGGGGACAACCGCACCCAGTTCTTCGGGTTCCAGCGCACCGCCGGGGTCGAGAACTGCATCGAGCAACTGGCCCAGGGCGTGCTCGACCACTCGGTGGTCTTCAGCGACACTTTGGGGCGGGCCAAGCGGACCGCGCCACCGCTGATGAAGACCGTCTACTCCGACGAACCGCGCCAGTGGGGCCGCAAGGTCCGGGACTTCCACAAGACGATCAAGGGCACCATCAGTGACGGCTCGCGGTATCACGCGCTGAATCCGGAGCTCTTCTACTGGGCGCACGCCAGCTTCGTCGACCAGGTCATCTACAACGCCGATACGTTCATCCGCCGGCTGTCCTTCGCGGAGAAGGAGCAGATCTTCAACGAGGGCAAGGTGTGGTACGGCCTCTACGGCGTCAGCGACCGCGGCCAGCCGCAGACCTACGACGAGTTCCTCGCCTACTGGGACGAGATGCTCGAGCGGTTCGTCCCGCATAAGACCGTCTTGTACGGCACCGGCTACATCAGGAAGGGGATCCCGGGCCCGGGCTGGATTCCGCGACCCGTCTGGAAGGTGTTGTCCGCGCCGCTCAACGCCTACACCCGCCTGGTGTTGGTCGGGACCATGCCGCCGCAGATGCGCGAGGTCTGCCAGCTGGAGTGGAATGCGAAGAAGGAGAAGCGGTTTCAGCGGTTCGCCGCCGCGATACGCGCCCTCAACCCGCTGATCAACCGGCTGCCGGTCGGGGTGATCTACACCCCGTGGGCGGCCAGCGCGTGGCGGCGCTCGGGCATCGACCCGCGCCGGCTGCACAACCACGCCCGCTAGCCGACGGGAGGCGCCGTTTCCGCTCGGTGCTCAGGAGCGGCGTTCGGCGGCGGCGATGCCGCCCTTGAGGAGCTCGTCGATGACCTTCTTGAACACCGGCAGCATCAGCCAGTCAACACCGGGGATCTTCAGCGTTGACCGTAGATGCCAGCTGACCTCGGTTCCCCCGCCTGCTGCACGCAGCTGGACCGTGCCGACGTGGTCCCGGGTCGGTGCGCCCGAGAGCATCTTGTACGCGTAGCGGGTGGGCCGCTCATACTCGATGATCTCCTCGACGAACGGGGGGCCGATGGCCACCAGGCGTCTGATCGCGCCGACGCCGTTTGGGGCGGGGGTTCCCTCGCGATCGAGCGTGCTGCGCCGGAAGGCCCAGACGTAGTCCGCGATTCCGCGGTGGTCGGTCATGGTGTCGAACACGGTCTCGATCGGCGCCGTGGAGGTCCGGGTCAGGGTGAACTCGATCATCCGCATGCCCAGCTTCCGATACGACCTGCCGGTATCCAGTTGTCCGCCATCATGATCCGTCCCCTTTCGCTACACAGAACATAGTCCTGTGGCCGGGGGCGCATCGAGGCCGCGTCACCCCCTTGAGGTGAACAGGGGGTACACGGCACCGAAATTCCATGCGAAGTAAGCCAATACGGCGGGAGGAGCTTGGCGATCGGTTGGCGATGGGCCAGGATCGAGGGCATGGCCGATGTCGATTTCTCGCTGTTGCACGTCCCGAGATCGGAACCGGTCGAGGATCCCGAGGCCTATCTGCGCGCGGCGATCGCCTGGCACTTCGGTGAGGACACCGGTTCGGCGTTCTGGTTGCGGACCGCCGCGACCCTGGACTTCGACCCGATGGCCGACGTCAACACCTTCGCCGATCTGCGACTGTTTCCCAACCTCGTCAACGAACTGCGCGGCGTGCCGGTGGAAGATCTCGTTCCGCGCGGCTACGGAACGCCGCCGCCGGTGCCCCAGATATTCGAGTCCGGCGGCACCACGGGAGCCCCGAAACGCACTGTGCAACTGCCGGATTGGGTCGCGCAGGTGGTGCGGTGGCAGACCGAGGATTTCGCCACCGGCGGGTTTCGCCGTGGCCGGGGTTTCCTGTGCCTGATGCCCAGCGGGCCGCACGGCGTGGGCTACTTCTCGCGGCTGGTCTCCGAGCGGCTCGGCGCCGCCTTCCACGCGATCGACATCGATCCGCGTTGGGTCAAGAAGATCGCCGCCCGCGGCGGTGCCTCCGAAGTCGGCGCCTACGTCGACCATGTCGTCGAGCAGGCCGTGTTCGTGCTGGAGACGCAGAACGTCGCGAACCTGCACACCACCCCGCCGCTGCTCGAGGCGATCGCCCGGGACGACGGGCTGGTCGACCTGGTGAATGACAAGATCCGCTACCTGTTGCTCAGCGGCGCGCATGTGGACGCCGACACCCTCGACCTGCTCCGCGGCATCTTCCCGGACACCACGATCACCATGGCCTTCGGCAGCACGATGGTGCTATCCCAAGCGGTTACCCGGACGGCCGACGGCGACGCGTTCGTGTTCGACCCTCGGACACCGTACGTGGTGTTCTGGGTGATCGATCCCGACACTGGAGAACGGGTGCCCTACGGGCAGACCGGTCAGGTGGTGATGAACCACATCAGCAAGGGCATGTTCATCCCGAACAACCTCGAGCGCGATCTGGCGGTCCGGATGCCCGGTCCGGCGGGCGAGCTCAGCGACTCGGTCAGTGCGGTGCGGCCGGTGGCCACCTTCGAGGGCGAGGCCGTCATCGAAGGCGTGTACTGACCATGGCAGGCGAACAAGCCGACACCGCAACTGATTTGGCGGCGATCGATGCACTCGGCCCCGACGGGGACTACCGTACCCGCCGTCGGGAGGTCATCTTCAGCACCGCCGGCGCCGCGGTCGCCGAGTTGAGCCTCGTGCCGCCGCTGTATGTTTCGCGCACCCTGGCCGCGCAACGCAAAGTCGCCCCCCTGCCGGTCGAGCGGCGCGCGGCGGCGCTGTCGCAGGCCGCCGGCATCTTCGCGGACGGGGTCGTCGCCGGCCTGGACTTCGAGGCGTACGTCCGGCTGGCCAGCCGGATTTCGGGGTTGCCCATAGCGGTGACCCGCGGCGGGGCGCGCAGCGTCGCCGACGCCGTCGGCGGCGCATTCGACGCGGTCCGGCCGGCCCGGCCGGTGGGCGCGGCGTTCGATTGGCGTGAGGAACCCGCGCACCGCGGTGGCGCGGTGTGGGTGCGGCGCGGGGAGGTCTTCGCCGTGCACGCGGCCGGGAACGGTCCAGGCGTGCACGGCCTGTGGCCGCAGGCGCTCGCGCTCGGCTACCGGGTCGCGGTGCGCCCGTCGCGTCGCGAGCCGCTGACCGCGCACCGGCTGGTACACGCCTTGCGGCAGGCGGGTTTTCGTCCCGAGGACGCCGTCTACCTACCCACCGACCACGCCGGCGCCGACGAGATCATCCGCGCGGCCGACCTCGCCATGGTGTACGGCGGCCAGCAGGTCGTCGACAAGTACGCCGACGACCCGACGGTCATCGTGAACGGCCCGGGGCGCAGCAAGATCCTCATCACCGCCGACCACGATTGGCGCGACCACGTCGACGTGATCGTCGACTCGATCGCCAACCTCGGGGGCATGGCTTGCGTCAACACCACCGCCGTGCTCTGCCAGGGTGACCCCGGCCCGCTGGCGCATGCGATCGCGCAGCGGTTGGCGGCGATCGAGCCGCTGCCCACCGACGACGAGCGTGCGCTGCTACCCACCCAGCGCCTCGATCACGCCCAGGCGCTGGCGGATTACCTGGCGGCCAAGGCCGCCGGATCGACGCCGCTGCTGGGTGCCGACCAGGTGGTGGCCGATCTCGGCGACGGCTTCGCGGCGCTGCGCCCCGCCGTGCACCTGCTGCCCGCGCCCGTCGCGGACACCCTCAACGTTGAGCTGCCCTTTCCCTGCGTGTGGGTTTCGCCATGGTCGCCCGGCGCGGGCGTGGAACCGTTGCGGCACTCGTTGGTGGTCACCGCGATGACCGATGACGAGCGGCTGATCGACGAGCTGCTCGCCGAACCGACGATCGCCAACGTGTATGCCGGCCCCCATCCGACGTGGCACGCGGCGCCCGGCATCCCGCACGACGGGTTCCTGGCGGACGCCCTGATGCGCAACAAGGGCTTCCTCCGGGACCCTCGCTGACGCGCCGGCTCATCCGCCGAGCGGCGACCTCAACTAAGCGACGCTCAGCTTCCGAAGCCGCCCCTGCCGCTCGCGACGGTCGAGGCTCCAGCGGTCCCCGCGTCGAGGTGGCTGGAGGCGAAGGCGACGCCCTTGTCGATCATGGCGCCGTCGTCGGCGTAGGTGTTGTGGGCGGCGAAGTTCATGCCGTCGGAGCAGACCGGGTCTTCGGTGGCGCAGACTTTGATGGTCTTGTCCTGATACGCGGGGCCGATGACGACGGGGGGTTCGCCGAGGAAGTTCATCGCGCGCACGTTGGGCATGCCGAAGAGCACGACCGAGGACACGTGGCTGGCCACCGCGGGGTCCAGGGGCTTGGGCACGGTGTTGGGGTCGACGCCGTCGGGGACCGAGGGTGAGGTGACGAAGCCCATCACGGCCGCGCCTTGGGAGTAGCCGCCGAGCACCATCTTGGTGTTGGGGCAGTCGTGGGCCATCGAATTGACATGGGCCGCGGCGTCTCTGATGCCGTCGATGCCGGTGTCCCATTGGTCGCTGGCGGGGTAGTTGACCGGGTAGACGTCGAAGGACTTGGCGCCGATGCGCGAGTGCAGGGAGTCGACGAAGGCCTGTCCGGTGGGGCCGACGCCGGGGGCTTCGCCGGTGCCGCGGGCAAACACCACTTGCACGTCCGGACACTGGGCGGCGGCGGAGGGGATGACAGAACCAGCGAGCGCCGACGCGCCGAGGCCGGATGCTGCAACTACTGCTGGACCTACTAAACGGGCTATTTGACGTGCGATCATGCCGCAATTGTGCCCAGTCGTTCCCCCGCCTAAACGGGTGAAAGCATGGAAATTACTGCGAATTCACACAACCGCGGTTCCCCCGCGGTTTGCGGGGCCGAGATGGCTTGCGCGCGCGCCCGATCCGGCACCGCGGCGGCCGGTGATCAGGCGCCGGCTCGACGGGAGCGCCAACGTCGGGGCGGGGCACGGGCCCGCATCGCGATGTGGTCTGCTAACTATGACGACTCGGGCGCCCGGTGAAGCCATCCGCCGGTGCTCGACGCGCGAAGTGAATGCGGCGGCAAAGTTGAACGTAATAGTGCAGGCCCTGAACAAGGTCACGGACCACGTGGCCAATCCGGCGCGAGTGTCGGATCCCGACAAGCTGCGCCGCGCCGTCGCCGGCAAGACCGTGCTGGTCACCGGCGCCTCCTACGGCATCGGCGAGGCGACCGCCCGTAGCCTGGCCGCCGCGGGCGCCACCGTGCTGGTGGTCGCCCGGTCCGAGGAACGGCTCGGCGACCTGGCGGCGTCGATCAACGCCGCAGGCGGTCGGGCGACGGCATACCCGACCGACCTCACCGACGAGGCGGCTGTCAGCGCGCTGACCAAGGAGATCACCGAGCAGCACGGTGCGATCGACATCCTGGTCAGCAACGCCGGCAAGTCGTTGCGCCGCTCGCTGCATCAGCAGTACGACCGGCCGCACGATTTTCAACGCACCATCGACATCAACTATCTCGGGCCCATCCGGCTGCTGCTGGGACTCCTGCCGGCCATGCGTGAAAGCGGGCGCGGGCACATCGTGAACGTCTCCAGTGTCGGCGTGCGCGTCGTGCCGGGGCCGCAGTGGGGCGCTTACCAGGCGTCGAAGGGCGCTTTCGACCGGTGGCTGCGCAGCGTGGCCCCGGAACTGCACGCCGACGGTGTAGAGGTCACCACCGTGTACTTCGCCCTGGTCCGGACCCGGATGATCGAACCCACGCCCATCCTGGGCCGGCTCCCCGGCTTGTCGGCCGACCAGGCCGCCGACGCGATCGCCAAGGCGATCATCGAGCGGCCCCGCAGCAACGAGCCGCCGTGGGTGTTGCCGGCCGAGTTGGCCTCGGTGCTGTTGGCGGGGCCGGCCGAACGCGCGGCCCGGCTGTGGTACCGGCGGTTCTTCTCGGATTCCGGCGACGAGGAGGCCCGGCGATGAGCAACGAGGGCGTGGTCGGCACCGCGGCGCGGGCGCTGCTGCGGTCCCGACTGCTCGCTCCACCGTCGCCGCCGGCGGCCCTGCGGCTGATCCGGGAGGCGCGCCGGGGCGGCACCAACCCGTACACCCTGCTGGCGGTGACCGCGACTCGATGGCCCAACCGGGCCGCGATCGTCGACGACGACGGCGTCTGGGATTACCGGCAGCTGCAGTCGGCGACCGAAGCGCTGGCACGCCGGTTGTCCCGTGAGGGTGCCGGACCCGGCGACGCGGTGGGCATCATGTGCCGCAACGGCCGCGGCTTCATCGCCGGGGTCTTCGGCGCCGCCCTGGTGGGCGCCGACGTGGTCCTGGTCAATACGGACTTCCGCAGCGACGCCCTGGCCTCCGCGATGAGCGGTCATCGGATCACCGCGATGGTCGCCGACGCCGAATTCGGCGAGCGCGCCCTGGCCGCCGACGGATCGGTCGTGGTGATCGATCCGGCCACGATCGTCGCCGAGGAGGGTGAGCCGCGGCCCGACGTGGCCAAGCCGGGCCGGATCATTCTGCTGACGTCGGGCACCACCGGCACGCCCAAGGGGGTGCCGCGCTCACCGCAGCTGCGTTCCGCGGTGGGCGTGTGGGTAACGATCCTCGATCGCACCGGCCTGCGCACCGGGTCGCGAATCTCGGTGGCGATGCCCATGTTTCACGGGCTGGGGCTGGGCATGCTGATGCTCACCGTGGCCCTGGGCGGCACGGTGCTAACCCACCGCCACTTCGACGCCGAAGCCGCGCTCGCGCAGGCGTCGCTGCATCGCGCCGACGCGTTCACGGCGGTGCCGGTTGTGCTCGCGCGCATCCTCGCCCTGCCCGAGCGGGTGCGGGCCCGCAACCCCGTGCCCTACCTGCGGGTCGTGATGTCGAGCGGGGACCGGCTCGACCCCACTTTGGGGCAGCGGTTCATGGACGCCTACGGCGACATCCTCTACAACGGCTATGGCTCCACCGAGGTCGGCATCGGCGCGCTCGCAACTCCCGCGGAGTTGCGCGAAGCGCCCGAGACCGTCGGGAAACCGGTCGCCGGCTGCCCGGTGCGCATCCTCGACAAGAACGGCAAGCCCGTCGGTGCGCGCGTCACCGGCCGCATTTTCGTGGGCGGCGAGCTGGCCAGCGAGGGGTATACCGGCGGTGGCGACAAGCCAGGCGCCAAGGCCGTCGTCGACGGCATGACCAGCACCGGCGACATGGGCTACCTCGACAATGCCGGCCGGCTGTACATCGTCGGCCGCGAGGACGACATGATCATCTCCGGCGGGGAGAACGTCTATCCGCGCGCGGTCGAGAACGCCCTCGCTCAGCACCCGGCGATCGCCGACAACGCGGTCATCGGCGTCCCCGACGAAAAGTTCGGTCATCGATTGGCCGCGTTCGTGGTCCTGAACCCCGACACTGACGCCGATGAAACGACGTTGCGGGAGTACCTCAAGGGCAAAGTCTCGCGATTCGAGCAGCCCCGGGACATCAACATCGTCACCAGCATCCCCCGCAATCCGGCGGGCAAGGTCGTGCGCAGGGAGCTGTCCGGCTAGGCGCGCGGCGAAAGCCCTACTGCTGCTTGGGTTCCAGGGCGGCGACCTGCTTGGCCAGCCAGTTCGGCGCCAGCACCGAGACGACGGTGGCGCCCGCGGTGGCGCTGATGACGCCGGTCCAGGCGACCGGGCCCAGCGGGGTGCAACCGAAGAAGTGGCTGACGCCGGGGGTTTGGACGATGGCGACCAGCACACCCGCGCTCCCCAGCGCCGTGCCCAGCACCAGCGGGCTGTGGCGGCGCGTCAGCAGGGTCTGCGCGAGCTGCGTGGTCACCAGCGCGGTGAGTCCCATCGTCGACGTGCGGCGTTCGGTGCCCGGTGTCCAGCGACCGATGGCCCAGGCCGCGGTCGCGCCCGCGGCCGTGATGGCGCCCCGCGTGACGATCTGCCGCATCAGCGGCGCGTCGAGGGAGGGCGGAGGCCCGGACAGCGTCGCCAACTGGAACGCGCGGTGTAATTCCTCGGCGTCGCGGTCGACCCCCTCCTCGTCCTCCTCGGGCTCGGAGAACTGTGGGGTGACGGCGACCGCAAGGGCGGGGAACATGTCGGTGAGCAGGTTCACCAGCAGCAGCTGGCGGGTGCCCACCGGGGCCCGGCCGGTGCCCAGGGCGGTGCCGATGAGGGTGAACAGCACCTCGCCGACGTTGCCGCCGACCAGGATGCCCACCGCGTCGCGGACGCCACCCCACATCCCGCGCCCCTCGACCAGCGCGTCGAGCAGCACGCCCAGATCGTTGTCGGTCAGCACGATGTCGGCCGCCCCGCGCGCTGCGGACGAGCCGCGACCGCTCACACCGATGCCCACATCGGCCATCCGGATCGCGGCCGCGTCGTTGGCCCCATCGCCGACCATCGCGACCGCCTGCCCGCTGTCCTGCAGCGCCGCGACGATCTGCACCTTCTGCTCCGGGCTGACGCGGGCGAAGACCTGGACGTCGGCGGCGACCTTGGCGCGATCCTCCTCACCGAACGCGACGAGTTCGGCGCCGGTCATCTCGCGCGCGTCCGCCGGCAGACCCAGTTGCCGGGCGATCGCCCGCGCGGTCACCGGGTGGTCGCCGGTGATCAGCACCACCCGCCGGCCGGCTTCCACGAGCGCCTCGATCAGCGGCCGCGCCGACGCCCGCGCGGTGTCCGCCAATCCGACGTAGCCGATCAACTCGAGGTCGTGCGCGGCGGCGTCGACGGCATCGGCGTCGGTGTCCTCCTCGCCGGTCCCGTGCTCCCACGTGCGCTGGGCGACCGCCAGCACCCGCAGGCCCTGCTCGGCAAGGCGCAGCACCAACGACTCCGCGCGGTCGAGGTCGGCGTCCGCATCGGCGAAGCGGCAGCGCGGAAACACTTCTTCCGGCGCGCCTTTGACCATGAGCATCGGCCCGCCGTTTCCGGCCGACGTGCCGATCGCGGCGGAGTAACCGCGGCTGGATTCGAACGGTACATCGGCGAGCACGGTCCAGCCCGAGTCCCATTGGGAGTCAATGGAATTCGCCGCTGTGAGGATCGCCTCGTCGGTCGCGTGCGCGTGGCCGCCGCCGTTGTGGGGCTGCGTGCTGCTGCGCGCGGCGGCCCGCACCACCGCGGCCGACGCCGGGTCGGTGACGTCGGGGAACGGAGCGTCCACGCCGGCCCCGTGCGGGACGCCGCGGACGACGCGCAGGCGGTTCTCGGTGAGCGTGCCGGTCTTGTCGAAACACACCGTCTCGACCCGGCCCAGCGCTTCGACCGCCCGCGGGGTGCGGACCAGCACCCCGCGCCGCGACAACCGCTGGGCGGCGGCCAGCTGGGCCAGGGTGGCCACCAACGGCAGGCCCTCGGGGACGGCGGCCACGGCGATGGCCACCCCATCGGCTACCGCCTGACGCAACGTTCCCTGATGCAGCAGCGCCAACGCGGTCACCGTCGCGCCGCCGGCCAGGGTCAGCGGCAGAACCTTGCTGGTCAGCTCGCGCAACCGGGCCTGCACCCCGGCCGCGGACTCGACGTCGGCGATCGCCGAGATCGCGCGCTGGGCGGCGGTGCCCGCACCCGTCGCGACGACGATCGCGCGGGCGTGCCCGGCGACGATCGTGCTGCCCTCGAACAGCATGCTGGCGCGATCGGAGTCGGCGACGGCGACGGGCTCGACCTGCTTGTCCACCGGCAGCGACTCGCCGGTGAGGAAGGATTCGTCGACTTCGAGGTCCTCGGCGACCAGCAGGCGGGCGTCCGCCGGGACCACCTCGGGGGCGGCCAGGTCGATGATGTCGCCGGGCCGCAGCGACTTCGCGTTCACCGAGACCGTGCGTTCGACGGTGCGGGCCGCCTCCAGCCGGCGGTGCGCCGTGGCCACCGCGGGGAGCACCACGCGCCGCGCGTATTGATCCTGCTCGGCGAACAGCTCGGCGACGGCGGCCTCGGCCCGCAACCGCTGCACCCCGCCGGCGACGGCGTTGGCGGTCATCACGCCCGCCACCAGCAGCGCGTCGACGCTGCTGCCGACGATCGCCGAGGCCGCCGCCCCCACGGCCAGGATCGGCGTCAGCGGATCCGACAACTCGGCCCGCGTCGCGGTCAGCAG